>CAIXUF010001472.1 GCA_903922535.1 Candidatus Hydrogenedentota bacterium | reverse complement strand
TCCAGGATTTTCATATCAAAGGCGCCATGTCCATTCCGGAACCGGACCTGGCGGAGACGGTCCGTGGCTGGCCGCGCCAGCGCCGGATCGTGGTCTACTGCCTCGACGTGGAATGCGAGTCGGGCCGCGATGCCGCCCTGACGCTGATGACCATGGGCTTCACGGATGTGATGCAGTACGAGGGCGGCAAACGCGAGTGGCGCGCCAGGAAATACGAGGCCATCGGCAAGGGAAGATTACTGGATTGAAAGGGCACGCCTGTTGGAGCAAGTTCAGCAATAGGTGGCCGCAATTGGAGCTTCCACCAGACGCGAAGACTCGAAGTTACACAAAGGCATGATGTCACAGCTGACAAAAACCGCTTTGTGGTTCTTTGCGGCTTCGCGCCTTCGTGGTGGATACTGTTTGGGTGGCTTCCAAATAAACAAGAAACGTAACCATGCAAACCGGTCAAATCCATCTCAACGGCCAGATCTGGGTCGCGAACGTCGAGGTCGCAACGACCCTGTTCGAACGCATGCGCGGTCTGCTGGGCCGGCGCGGGTTGCCGGAGGGGAGCGGCCTGCTGATCGAGGCTTGCGGCTCGATCCACACCGTGGGGATGCGCTTCGCCATCGACGCGATCTTCATCGACCGCGCGTGGCAGGTGCGCCGCGTCTGTCGCAACGTCCGTCCCGGCCGGCCGATGATCTGGTGCGGCTGGTCGGGTCTCCGCGCCCTCGAAGTTGCCACCGGCTGGCTCGACTGGGACGGCGTGGCTGTCGGGACGCAGTTGCAGTGGCAGGTGAGCGGCGAACACACCGCGTCGAATGGAGCCGCGCCAGCAAAATAGATTCAGAATGGGAGATTAAGAGAAGAGGATTAAGACGGAATTGCACCTGTTTTGCTCTCGCATCGTAATCTTGCGTCTTAATCGGCATTGCATCGCACCCACCGCCAAAGAGGCCGTAATGGGTCAGTGACGTGGTGGCGCGGCTCGCGAGGACGCTCGCCCTCCCGATCCGTTGCGAACGGTTGACCGGGAACGGGAGGGCGAGCGTCCTCGCGAGCCGCTTGTTCAGAAACGGTGCCACCACCACGTCACTGACCCATTACCGCGTTGCGCCCTTTATTCTTGGTCGAACGGCGCCCGGCATGGTAGACTCCGTCACCGTTTTTTTGGAGAAGTCGAATGACGGGTTTGCTTTCCTTGTTGATTGCGGTGCCTATTCTCATCGGACTGGTTCTGCTGTTCATCGGTTCCGACCGCATGCGCCGCCCCATTGTGGTCGTCGGCGTGGTTGCGGTGGTCCTTGGGTCAGTGGCGCTGGCGCTTCCGGGGCTGCCTCCATCCGCCGCGCAGCTTGCGCTGGCGCCGGAACGCGTGAACCGGGCAATGCTCGTACTGGAAGCCGCGATCGCGCTTTACCTTGTGTGGTTGGGCATCCGCGGCCGCCAGTGGCTCATCGTGCTGCTGGCCCTGGCGCAAGCGGGGTTGCTGCTTCCGCTGGAACTCGGCGGCGGTCACGGCCTGGCCGTGTCGCAGAACCTGTTCTGCGACAAGTTCTCCGTCATCATGGCATTGATCATCGGCATTGTCGGCGGCCTGATCTGCCTCTATGCGCTGGGTTACATGCGGGAGTTTCACGAGAGCCATCACCCGGAACTGCCCGACGGCCGGCGCCGCTTTTTTGCCATCCTGTTCCTCTTTCTGGGCGCCATGTTCGGCGTGGTCTTCGCCAATAACCTGCTCTGGCTCTATTTCTTCTGGGAGATCACCACACTTTGCTCGTTCTGGCTGATCGGTTACAAGGGGAATGAGGAGTCCAGGCGCAATGCGCGACGCGCGCTGGTCATGAACCTCGCGGGCGGGCTTGGCTTTGCGGCTGCCATCTTCTGGCAGGTCCGCAGCGGGCTGCCGATCGAGCTGGCCG
>CAIXUF010001471.1 GCA_903922535.1 Candidatus Hydrogenedentota bacterium | reverse complement strand
GGCCCCAACGCCGGTAGACCACAGCATCGGCGCCAGGCCCACAATGGCCGTGGCCTCGGTCAGGAACTTGGGACGCAGCCGGTGCACCGCGCCCTCCAGCACCGCCTTCTCCAGCGCCGCGACACTGGCCAGTCCGGCCAGCCCGCCCCGTTCAGCAATCGCGTCGCGCAAATAGACCAGCATGATGATGCCCGTCTCCGTGGCCATGCCGAAACAGGCTATGTAGCCCACCCACACCGCCACGCTGAAGTTGTAACCAAACAGCGCTTGGAACAGCACGCCGCCCGCCAGTGCGCCCGGCACCGCCATCATCATCAACAGCGCGTGGGTGAAGTCGTGGTAGGTCATGTACAGGATGACGAAGATAAGCAGCAGCACGGCGGGAAACACGACGCGCAGCGTCTTCTTGGCGCGCACCTGATGCTCAAACTGGCCGGTCCATTCCAGGAAGGTGCCTTCCGGCAGCTTCACCTTGGCCTGAACGGCACGCTGCGCCTCCTCCACAAAACCGACAATGTCCCGATCTCGGACGTTGAGCTGCACATAGGACCGCAGCAGCCCGTTCTCGCTCTTGATCATCACGGGGCCTTCAACGACCTGAATCTTGGCCACATCGCGCAGATAGATCGCCGGACGCTCCGCCATGGGCTTGCTCCCGCCGTCACCCGGCGCGGCTTCCATGCCGCCCTGCGAAACGAGGATGTTCTTGATCGCCTCCTCGTCCGTGCGGTAGTCGCGGGCATAACGCAGCCGCACGGGATAGCGTTCGCGGCCCTCGACGGTGGTCGTGATCGGTTTTCCGCCCAGCGCCACCTCGATGGTATCCTGAATGTCACCCACGTTGATCCCGTACCGGGCGGCGCGTTCACGGTCCACCTCTACCTCAACATACCCCTTGCCGACGGTCTGATCGGCCACGACATCCACCGCGCCCGGTATCGCCTGCAACACGGCAGACACCTGCTCCGACACGGCCTGAATCTGCTCCTGCGACTTCCCGAACACCTTGACCGCAAGCTGGGTGCGCACGCCGGTCGCCAGCATGTCCACGCGGTTGATGATCGGCTGTGTCCAAATGTTCGCCCAGCCGATCTGGTTCACCACCGTGTTCAGTTCACGGACCAAGTCGTTCTTCGTCTTGACCCAAAGGAACGCATGCTTGCCAAACGCCCCGCCTATGTCCTGCGCGCTTATGCCCGGAGCGACATCCTTTCCCTTCCACAGACCGCGCATCGTTGCCGCCGATTCCAGTTCGGCCAGCAATGCCTGGCCAAACAGCGCCATCCCGCGGTCAAACAGCGCCTGATTGGTCTGCTTGGTCCAGGCAGCCCACGCCTTCACGCGATATGCCTCCAGTGCGGCGGTGGTCGCGGTGGGGAAATCCGGAACAGTAAGTCCTACTGATTCCTTGACAGCGTCTCTGAGTTCGGACCAGTGTGTCGCCACCGGTGCAAGCACCGCGCCGCGTTCCAGACCCAGTTGGCCGTTCTTCTCCAACCGCGCCAGCACGTCGTTGACCAGTTCCTCGACGTCATAGACTTGCGGATTGGTGATGCACTTCGCCCGCCACGATTCGGCGAACCCGGCAAGGAACGCCTCGCGTTCCTCCGCTGAGAACGGCTTTGCCCAAGCGTTATGCAAGTCCACCTGTCCCAGCACACACTCCGCTGCAAGCCTCACGGATTTGTCAGCGACCGCGGCCTCCTGCTCCAGTAGTCTGCGCGCGACCTCCGGCCGCATCAGCCCGTCGTACCGGTCCAGCGCGCCGTTCGTCACCTCGTTCACAAAGGCGCTGCGCGCCTGCCCGTCCCCGGCCGGTGCCACCGTCCCCCGCACTTCGAGCAGTCCCAGCACGCGCTCCGTCTCCGACCGCGCATCAGGCAGCAGTATCTTGCGCTTGATCCAGTGCTCCTTCGGACGCAGCGTGACCACCGTCTCGATCATGTCCAGCGGCGAGGGATCCGTGGGGGTTTCCGCACGCCCGCCCTTGCCCACCACCATCTCCACCTCCGGCACCGACCGAATCAGCGCGTCCCGCGCCTTGAGATCGTCCGCCACCTCGGTCACCGAGGCACGCGGCGTCGTGACCGGCATGTCCAAGATGCTACCCTCGTCCAGTGGCGGCATGAATTCCCGGCCCAACTGCCGCGACACGAGGAAACCCGCCGACAACAGGATGACAAAGAGCCAGATCACCGTCTTGGGGCGGTGCATGAGGAATTGCAGTGTCGGGCGGTACACCGCCACCACGCTGCTGATAATCCAGTTGTTGCCCTCGCTCGACAGGCGGCCCCGAACCAGCAGGGGCAGCAGCGCGGGCACCAGTGTCACCGAGATGATTGCCGTGCCAATCAGCGCAAAGGTCTTTGTGAAGGCCAGCGGATGAAACATCTTCCCTTCCTGGCCCGTCAAGGCGAACACGGGCAGGAACGAGATTACCATGATGACCACGGAGAAGAAGATCGGCCGTCCCACCTGGCGGCATGCCGCCACGATGAGTTCCGTAGTGTCCCCCGTAATCTTCTTGCCGCCAAAGTGCTGCGTCAGCCGGTGGGTGGCGTTCTCCAGCATCACGATGGACTGGTCCACCAGAATGCCTATCGAAATGGCAATGCCCGACAGGGACATGATGTTCGACGATATGCCGAACAAATGCATCAGAATAAAGGCGACCAGCACGGAAAGCGGCAGCGTGATGACCACCACGAACACGCTGCGGAAGTGGACCAGAATGAGCAAAATGGCCAGCGCGGCGAAGAGCATCTCGTGTTCCAGAATCCGGGACACCGTTTCAATCGCGGTTTCGATGAGGCGGGTCCGGTCATAGAACGGCACGATCCGGACGCCTTCAGGCAACCCCTTTTGAAGCTCCCGAATCTTCGCCTTGATGTTTCGCGTCACTTCCAGCGGGTTCTCGCCGTAGCGCATCATGACCACGCCGCCGGTCACCTCGCGCCCGTCCTTCTCCAGCACGCTGCGGCGAAACTCGACGCCGCTCTGCACGATGGCGACATCACCCACCTTGATGGGCACGGCATCGCGCTCGGTAATGACGGTGTTGCGGATGTCTTCCAGACCCTTGATCCACCCGACCCCGCGGATAATGTATTCGGCGTTGCCCTTCTGCACCACGCCGCCGCCAACCGCGCTGTTGCTCTTGGCGATGGCCTGGTAGATCTGGCCCAGCGTCAGGTTGTAGGCGCGCAACCGTTCCGGCGTCACATCCACCTGGTATTCGCGGGGAAAGCCGCCGACGCTGGCCACCTGTGCCACGCCAGGCACGGAGTTGAGCTGGTACCGCACGTACCAGTCCTGAAGGCTGCGCAGTTTCGCCCCGTCAACCTGTTCCCCCTCCACGGTGTACCAGAAGATCTGGCCCAGCGCGGTGGCGTCCGGGGCCAGATAGGGCACCACTCCCTGCGGCAGATAAGTGCTTGCCAGCGAGAGCCGTTCCAGAACACGGGTGCGTGCAAAGTAGAAATCGACGGAGTCGTCAAAGATGATGTTGATCATCGAGAAGTTGAATTCGGAGGAGGAACGAACGGCCTTGACGCCGGCCAAGCCCTGCAGGTTCACCGAGAGAGGATAGGTGATCTGGTCCTCAATCTCCTTCGGACTGCGCCCCATCCAGTCGGTAAACACGATGACCTGGTTCTCGGAAAGATCGGGTATGGCGTCCACCGGAGTGCGTTCCACCACCCACAGCCCCGCCGCCGCCACGGCCACAAAGGCCAGTATGACGATAAACTTGTTGCGGCAGCAAAACTCTATTACGCCTTCTATCACGGCTGGGGTACCCCATCTCAGCACTATACTGGGAGTTGCGCTCCATGCACCACTTTGCCACGAATGTGATTACCAAGGTCTGGTCGTTGCTTTCTGTGGCATCCGGCGACCCGGCAACTTCATTTCTTTGCCGCTGCTGCCGCCTTCACCAGGTTCATACCGCACTTGGGGCATTTGCCCGGCTTGGCTTCTTTGACCTCTGGGTGCATCGGGCAGGTCCAGACTTCCGCAGTCTGTGCATCTTTTGGAGCCACCGTTCCAGCCTTGTCCTTGCCCTTCGCGGCCTCGTCCAGTTTGGCGAGATACTTGGCCGGGTCCTTTTCAAAACCGGCTATGCAGCCCGCACAGCAGAAACGAACCAGGCGGCCCTTGTAAAGATATTCGACCGGTTCACCGTGTTCACCCAGTTTCTTGCCTGTAACCACGCAGGTGTCCAGGGCATAGGCAGCCTTTTGTTGGGCTACAAGATCAGCGTCTTCTTTGGCTGCGATCCCGGTCTTGCCTGGGGCGTCCTTCTGGACGGCCTTGTCGTCCTTGGGAGTAACGCCCGCCGAGACCTTGCCGGAGCCGGCCTGTGCTTGGGCCAAGGCGTCCGCAGTCCAAGGGGTGCCCGCAATGAACACTGGCACCATTGCCATCAGCAAAACGACTGGGAGTTTCATTGTCAATGCCTCCATTTCGGATTGAGATCCATTCTAGGTATGCCTTCATTCAACACATTCATTTACAAGTGGTTAACAGGATTCCGCGAATGGCTATTCCTGACAATAACGCTGTACATTCGTTACATTATCCTTTTTATAATGTTTTATGAACCTTTTCCGCTCCAGTGCCTGCACGAGCCCAACCCATCGCTCCGATAACACCGCACTGTGCGGCGATATTGAGAAATGGTATTATGGGAGCATGCCCGTAGGGTTCTACTCACGACTCATATTTCCGCGAATCATCGATTGGCGCATGAACGACGCGGAGATGACCAAGATCCGCAAGGAACTCCTTGACGGGGTGTCAGGCACTGTCTTTGAACTGGGCTTCGGCACAGGGCTAAACCTCCCCCATTACCCCGCCCATATCAAGAGTTTGGTCACTGCAGACCCCAATCCCGGGATGCGGGCGGCCGCCCAAAAGAGAATTGCGGATTCGCCCATCGAAGTCGACTGCCGCGTGTTGCCCGGAGAGGCATTGCCCTTTGACGACGCGTCCTTCGATACCGTTGTGTGCACATGGACCCTGTGCAGCGTTCCGGACGCGGAGCGGGTGCTGGCCCAATGTCATCGCGTGCTGCGGCCCGGCGGCCGGTTCTTCTTTGCGGAGCATGGCCTTGCGGACGACCCCAGGGTTCAGAAGTGGCAAACCCGTCTCAACCCCTTCTGGCGCATCGTCGCGGACGGCTGCAATCTCAATCGCAACATCAAGGAACTGGTCCAGGACAGCCATTTTCGCTTCGAGAAACTCGAAAACTTCTGCCTGCCGGGGTCATCCAAGTTTTCGGGATACATGTACCAGGGGGTGGCAGTAAAAGACTGACCCGCATGTCTTCACTGAAACCCTGTCCGAATTGCACAGTCCAACCAACGCATGTCAACGTCATCCGGCCCAAGTCCCAGTCTCACAAGTCGATTTCCCGCGCCAGCGGGAAACAGGAGTACCGAACCGTGACCACAAATGCCTCCGCTATGGACCGTCCTCCGCTATGGCGTCGAATCCTCAGTTGGTTCAGCATCAGTCTGGGAATCTTGCTAATCCTCCTCGTTCTGGCCTTGCTGGTGCTGTTCCGGACGGCCATTTACCACCGCTATGTCACGTTTCCGAAGCAGGCGGCGGCATGGAAGGCGATTGCGGCCAAGCCCGTGCCCATCCCGTATCAGACCGGCTGGAACGAATACCGTGGCGTGAGCCACAGCCATTCTTTGCTCTCCCACGATTCCGAAGTGCCCTGGGAGCATATTCTGAAGACCATGCAGGAAACGGGACGCCAGTTCATCTGCATGTCCGACCACTGCCAGGACGGCGGCAACGCCTATGACGTTCAGTGGCGCGGCGTGCATGACGGTGTGCTGTTCATCCCCGGCTTTGAGATGTCTCATAATCTTATGCCCTGGGGCCTGCCGCCGGACACGGTGCTGCAGTGCGGCGACAAGCAGGAAGTCACCACGCAAACCGTGCATGACAAGGGCGGGGTGACTTTTGTGGTGCATCCGGAGGAGAAGAAGGACTTCAGCGATCCCAATCTCAACGGGATGGAAATCTACAATCTGCACGCCGACTTCATGGATGAGTATCTGGTGAAAGGCACCATGGCGCAAACGCTTCTGCGCCTCGCCCCGGACATCCTGATGAACCTTGGCGCATACCCCGATCAGACGCTCCGGCTTATTTTTGACCGCAATGTCAGGATGCTCAAGAAGTGGGATGAGCTTAACCTGACGCGCAAGTTTGTGGGCATCTGCGGAAATGACTGCCATCAGAACATCGGCGTCTACGGCGTCTGGCAGCCCGACGGGTCCATCAAGCTGCGTTCGCCCGCAAAGAGCGACATCAAGTCTCCCAAATACTTGCAGCCCCTGCTTCGCCTTGTGTCACGTCCCTTTGTCCCCGGCAAAGAGGCGTTCCGGTTCCAGATCGATCCCTATGAGCGCAGCACGCGCTATGTGGCCGACCATGTGCTGGCGAAGGACCTGTCGGAGCCGTCCATCATCGACGCGCTGCGCGAGGGCCGGGTGTTTGTCTCGTTTGACATGATTGCCGACGCGACAGGGTTTGTTTGGATGGCCAAGGGCGGCGGGAAACAGGCTGTCATGGGTGAGAGGATCGCCCTTGGTCCGGACACCACGCTTCTGGCCGCGGCACCCTTCGCCTGCCGCTTCACGGTGCTTCGCAATGGCGTGCAGGTCTATCAGCAGGAAGGAACCTCGCTGGTGTGGAAGCCCACCGAAACAGGCAAGTACCGCGTGGAGGCTGAACTGAACATTCTCGGCGAATGGACGCCCTGGGTCTACGCGAATCCGCTGGAAGTGGCGGCAGCGGGAACGGTCTGATCGTCCCGCCGAATTGATTGCGTTGATGGGTTTAAGACGGCCCCGCAACTGCCCGAAAAGCGCCGAAAACAGGGGCCTCCACCCAGAGCCGCGGCACGGGATAGGACGGCGATTTGCCAATATGCTACTATCCGTGCACCCGTTGAGGTGCCGCTCCGCCCTGAATGCGTTCCCATGGGGCGCTCCGGCCAAGCCAAGATGCGGGTGGTGTTTCTGGAAGGAAAAGTGGAAATGTCACCGCTGAGAAACTACTTGGACACAAATGCCAACTTGAAACCGGTTCAATACTGGACACAGGGACTGTGCCTGCTGGTAATCGTTGGGATCGGAGACTATGAAACGGGATGGGAGTTGAGTTTCTTTCCGTTGTATTTTCTGCCGATCTTTGTTGTTTCCTGGAATGGAAAAGCCGCTTCGGGAATCACCATGGCCGCCGCATGCGCCGTAACCTGGTTTATCCTGGACCTCATGGACGGGCATCCTTATTCTTTCGAGTTCTTCAGGTACTGGAATGCCGCGATCCGATTCTTGGCATTCGACGTGGTGGCCCTCCTGGTGGTGCAGGTCAGGGCATTTCTGAACAAAGAACGGGAGGACACCCATGCCCTGAGCCTTGCCTACGAGCAGTTAAAGGCCTCGCAGGAGCAGCTCGTGGCGGAAACTGCGGCGCGCATCGAGGCGCTCGACCAATTGCGCCATGCCGACCGCCTCAAGACGGTTGGCCGCCTTGCCGCAGGCGTCGCGCACGAACTGGGCACACCGCTTTCCGTCATCGCCGGACGGGCCCAGTTCATTCTTGCGGCAGACTCCATCGACGCCCCGACCCGTAGAAACGCAGCCATTATCGAACAGCAAACGGAACGGATATCCCGAATCGTGCAACAACTCCTGGATTACGCGCGGCAACACACGGCCACCCTGGCCTCTTTCGACCTTCGCGTCGCCGTCGCGCAGTCGCTGGAAATCCTGCGGCCCCTGGCCAAAAGGTACGGGGTATCCCTGGAGCCGCGCATGGCGGACAACCCTGTCACCGCGCCCATGGATGTCGCCCAAATACAGCAGGTCCTGTCGAACCTGGTAATCAACTCCATTCAAGCCATGCCCGGCGGCGGATATGTGACGGTGGAAGTGCGGGAGTCCATCGCAGCCCCCCCCGGCGGACCAGAAGGGCCGGCGCGAGCCTGGGCAAGTTTCTCCGTTGCCGATGAGGGGGAAGGGATATCCCCGGAACACATGGAACTGCTGTTTGATCCCTTTTTCACCACAAAGGACACCGGCCAGGGGACAGGCCTCGGCCTTTCCATTGCACACGGCATCGTTGGCGAACACGGCGGCTGGATTGATGTGGCAAGCCAACAAGGCAACGGCAGCCGGTTCACCGTTTATCTGCCGCTGGAGAGCTAGATGCAGGCGCGAATCCTGGTCGTCGACAACGACAAAGCCATGTGCGAGGTGGTTTATGAGGGCCTCACCCAAAGGGGCTTTGATGTCCATTGGCACACTTCCGCGGACGATGCCCTTGCACGGATGCGAACAGAGCCTTTTGACGTCGTTCTCACCGACTTGAAGATGCCCGGCACGGACGGCCTGAGTCTGTGTGACCGCGTGAGGGCCTACTGGCCGGAAGTGCCCGTCATCATCATGACCGCCTTTGGCAGCCTGGAGACGGCGGTCGCCGCGATTCGCGCGGGCGCCTACGACTTCGTGACCAAGCCCATCCGAATGGACATGCTTTGCATCGCACTGGAGCGGGCCGCAGACTATCATTCGCTTCACGACACGGTCAAAACGCTCAGCGAGACGGTGCAGACCTTCCGCCGTTACGGCGAGCTGATTGGAAGCAGCGATTCGATGCGCGCGCTGTATGAGCGCATGCGCAAAGTGGCCGCCTCCGATTCGTCCGTGCTGATCATTGGCGAGAGCGGGACGGGAAAGGAACTGGTGGGGCGCACCCTTCATGCGGAGAGCCGCCGGGCCAACGGACCCTTCATTGCCGTAAACTGCGCCAGCCTGCCGGAGCCCCTGTTGGAAAGCGAGCTGTTCGGCCATGCGCGGGGCGCATTTACGGACGCGAGAGAGGAGCGCAAGGGGCTGTTCGTGCAGGCAAACGGGGGCACGCTGCTACTGGACGAGATCGCGGAGTTTCCCCTGCCGCTTCAGCCCAAGATTCTGCGGGCTTTGGAGGAGCGCCGTGTTCGTCCCGTGGGCGGTGACAGGGAAATACCGTTTGATGCGAGGGTCATCGCAATCACGAACCGTGACCTCGCTTCCGCCGTCAAGCAGGGCGATTTCCGGGAAGACCTGTACTACCGCATCAATGTGATCGACCTTCAGGTTCCACCGCTTCGCGCACGGCGCACGGACATTCTCATACTGGCGCAGTACTTCACGGGCCATTTCAGGCTGACGAGCGGCAAGCCAGTGGCGGGAATATCACCGGCGGCCGCGGAAAGAATGCTGTATTACGACTGGCCGGGAAATGTGCGCCAGCTCCGAAACGTCATAGAAACCGCCGTGGCGCTCACCTCGCATGAAATGATTGCACTCGAAGACCTGCCGGGAAGCATACGCGCCGACAGGCTGTCGCCGACCGCGCTTAAAGGCGATGATCCCGATGCAATTGTGCCGATGCAGGAAGTGGAACGGCGCTATGTTCTGCACGTCCTGAAGGCCGTTGGCGGAAACCAAAGCCACGCCGCGCGTCTGCTGGGGTTCAACCGCCGGACACTGCATCGGAAGCTGGTGGAGTACGGTGAGGCCGAGCGGGAAGATGAATAGGTGTTCAAGCGGGCATGTTTCCTGTTCATGTTGATATTGAGTTGCGTTGTCCCGCTGGGGATAGCTTTCGGCGGGGGACGCACACGGGGTCCGGGCCGGGCCAACGGTGACGCCCCACCTCGGGCGCGGGAAACGGAGGGGAGGTCCGGTGACCGCCAGGCGGCTCTTCTCCACCTGCGATGCGGACGAAGGAACCACTGTGACAACGGTCAATTCTCAATGGTGCGTTTGTCCCACAGCGCGGCATCTGGTACCATTCGGTCATGTTGATTGCCGGTTTATGATTCAACCGTCCGCTTGACAGGCATGACATCCTCTGGATCCCCCCTTGAACCTTCAATGCATGAATACGCTGGAAATGGGCGGAAGATTTGCCCCGGCAGATCATTGCGGAGGGCCGTGATGCTTTGCAGGGACATGTGCCGATTTGCACTCGTGATCGCCGCGGGATATTCCATGGCGGCCGCCGCGGAAAGCTACCGCTTTGAAAGTCATCTCTCTGACGCGAAACAGGTGACGGTCACGCCTGTTGACGCGGGAGTCGGCAGCCGTTCCCTGTTTTCCGCCGAAGGCCCCCTTGCATGGTTGCCTTCGGGTTCTTCCGCCTCGTCCCAAGTCCAGGTCGAAGGGGACAGCCTTGTGCTGGTTGCGAAGGAGCCCGACCGGTTGTGCAGCCCGCCGAACCTGAATCTGGACATGTCCGGGTACGGGTGCCTGGAGCTGGAGCTGCGCGTCGATGGCCAGGATAGTGTCCGAATCATGCGCGGCTTTCTTTGGGATCAACAGCCCTGCATTGTCGCCGTTCCGCAGCAGGGGCAGTTTTTCACCGCGCGCATTGATCCGCGCCTGCAGCGCGGCTGGATGTTCCCGGCCACCAGTCAAATCATGATTGGGGTGGACGGTGCGGCGCGGCTGGAAATTCACGCCGTCCGGGCGGTGCCGCCGCTGCTTGTGGCGCCGGTGGGCACGCGCATGCACAAGGTGGGCGATTCGGCCCGCCAGACGCTGTTTGCGCACTGTCCGACGGCGCTTGAGTACACGCTGCGCGTGCCCCCGCGCGGTTTCTTTTCGGCGGGGTTGTGTGTTGCGTCGAATTCCCAGCCCGTTACGTTCCGGGTGGATGTCCGCCGCGGTGACTCCATGACTGCGGCATTGACGCGCACCGTTGATGCGGCGGGAAAATGGACCGACGTCGAGGCGGATCTTTCGGCCTTTGCCGGACAAGACGCCACGATTACGCTGAGCGCATCCTGCGACACGGCGGGACAAGTGGCGCTGTGGGGCGATCCTGCCGTCCTCGAAAGGCGCGCACCGGGCGAACGCACCCCGCCCAACATCCTTTACTACGTGGTGGATGCCCTGCGCGCCGACCACCTGGACGCCTACGGATATCCCCGGAAAACAGCACCGGAGCTGACCGCCTATGCCGGAAACGGGGTCCGCTTTGACTGGTGTTTGTCACAGGCCACGTGGACCACCACCTCCGTGCCCAGTTGCCATGCGGGCGTTGGGCCGTCGGTGCACAAGATTGACCTTCTCCTGGGTGACAGCGTGCCGTCGTCGCTGGTCACCTTTCCCGAACTCCTCCGCGATGCGGGATACACGACGGGCGCAGTGAGCGAAAACGATCTAGTACCTCCTGAGACCGGACCGCGCTGTTCTTATGGCACTGTCGCCTGCAAGACTGTCAGCGTGGGCGCGACGACGACGGAGCGCGCCACCCGCTTTCTCGAAGCCAATCGTGATCGCCCGTTCCTGTTGTACGTGCATACCATGGAATGCAACGCCGTCCCCGGTTCCGCCGAGACCCGCTACGAGGCACCGGCCCCCTTCCACGGGATGTTCAGCGCTGGAACCGCGCCTTCACTCATGGACGACTATGACGACTGCATCGCGCATGCCGACAGGAATTTCGGCGATGTTCTCAAGAAACTGTCGGAACTGGGTCTTGCTGACAACACACTCGTGATCTTTTCCGCGGATCACGGGGAAGCCTTTCGGGAACACGACAACCTGAAGGAGCACGGCGGCGCGCCGTATGCCGAGTTGATCCGCGTGCCGCTTGTTGTGTCCTGGCCGGGCGTGCTGCCCGCCGGAAAGGTTTTCGACGAGACGGTATGCCTGCTGGACATGGCCCCGACGCTTCTGGATTATGCCGGCGTCCCGGTGCCCGCGCAGTTTCAAGGCGGGAGCCTCCGCGGTCTAATCGAGGGCACGGGGGCCGGACCGTTCCAGGAGCGGACCGTGTTCTCCCAAGGCAGGGGTTCCTCGTGGCCCCGGGTGTGCGACCTGGTTGTGTGCAGCACCCTTGCGTCCCTGATGCCGGTCAATCCCAAGCTCGCGCGGGGCTTGCAGGATGGATACTTCGATGAAGTGTTCAGTGCGGTCAAAGCGCCCTGGGCCTTGATCTGCCAGTATCCGAACGGTCCCAAACGTCTCTACAATCTTGCGGTTGATCCCGCCGAAGCCGAGGATGTGGCGGTGCAGCATCCGCAAATCGTCAATGCAATGAAAGTGCAAATCGACGCGCATCGCATCCATGAAGCCGAATTGAGCGCGCAGTTGGGCAAATCGACCGCAGAAAAACGGGATGCGTTCGACAACGCCCAAAAGGAGGAGCTGCAGTCTCTGGGCTATTTGCGAAAGTGAGTTGCGCCTGAAACGGCGTTCGCGGCCGTCATGTCTGCCTGATGCCGTCTCAGGCCCCCCCGTCGTCACAAGGCGGGTACGGTCCGACCGCCGCTGCGCCAAGGATTAGCCGTAGCTGGCGGCGATATCCCTTTCAATGCTGGCGTAGGTCTTGCGATAGACCTCCCGCAGGGCATCGTCAACATTCTGGCCACGGCCCACCGCCTCCAGCAGGGCCACCATCTTGTTCTTGCCGTAGCGTGACCAGAGCATGTCCACGGTGGCGTGCGCCTGTATGTAGGCCAGGCCGATGGCGTCTTTGTCCAGCTTGCCGATGCGCGTCGTTTCCATGATCTTCAGCGACGCAGGCGTCCCCTGCCGGTAGAGTTTCTGAAGCTCGCGGATGCGGTCCGGGTCCAGTGTGCGGGACAGGGTTTCAGCGAGCCCTTCATTCACCCACCAGGGCGGATCCGTCCCGGTGATGTGCTTGACCACGACATGCACATACTCATGCGTCAGGCGCCGCCGGAGTTCGTCGATGGGCAGCCAGTTGCCGCCTGCATCCGTCAGCGGGCTGCGAATCTTCCCATCGTAAAGGGCGCCGACATACTCCGCCGTGTTGGTGGCCTCCGCAAACTGCCTGGCGTCGTAGAGGATCACGTAAATGGGCGCGGGCGGGTACACGCCGCCAAACTGACGGCCAATGTCGACAAAGGCATGGTCAAGAATGCCAATGACCTGCCCCCGCAAATCGTTCGGAATCTCGGACGGGTAGCTCACCTGGAAATGGCGGGACTTGTACTTGTTAAAGTCGTTTTCAACCGACTGTTCACGAAAAGCCTTGTCGTACCGTTCCTTGAGTTCGGGACGCTTGGGATCCATCTCCAGCACGTAGTCCCATTGTGCCCGGGCGGACGACAGGTCGTTGTCGCGGTAATAGGCATATCCGAGCATTTCGTGGGCGTTCAGTTCGCCGGGCTTGACGGTAATGGCCTTCTCCAGCCGTTCGATGGCCAGGTTCACCTCGTCAAGGCGCAGATAATAGGCCCCAGCCTGCACCAGGGGGGACTCGTTTGCCGGCTCCAAGGCCACGGCGCTGTCGGCATGGTAAACGGCGTTGCGATAGTCCCCCTTCGCCGCCATGGCGTTGGCCAGACTCTGGTGCGCGTTGCAGAGGTTTCGCTTGACGACATTCTGGTCGGCGTCCCCTTTCTGTGCCTTTTCGAAGAAGCCTATCGCCGTGTCAAAGTCACCGCGGTTATAGGCCTCCACTCCGGCGTTGTTGAAATCCGTGGAGGACCCCGCCCGCGCACCAGCCATGGCTGCGGTGCAGACGGCCATCCAAATCAACACTGTACATCGGTATTTCAGCGTCATGCGTCCCCGGCCAAGGCGGTTGCCTCAATCTCAACCTGTATGTCCATCGGCAGCCTTCCTGCCTGAATGCAGGTGCGTGCCGGAAAGTCCTTGGTGAAGAACTCCTTGTAAACCTCGTTAAACCGGGCAAAATTATTCATATCCGCCAAATACACATTCACTTTCACGACCCGTTCCATGCTTGAGCCGACGTCCTCAAGGATATCGCGTAGATTAATCAGCGTTGCACGGACCTCTTCTTCGATGGTGCCGCGCAACACCCCGCTACCGTCTTTCTTCATGGGGCCCTGTCCTGAAACGAACAAGAAGGGCCCAGCGGCGACAGCGTGAGAGTAGGGACCCGCCGCAGGGGCGCCGTGGGGCGCGAAAACACAGTGTTTTTCCATGTCACATCCACCTTTTTGTTGACGCACTCAACAGTACCATGCATCGCCTGTGGACCGCAAATCCGCCCCTATTTTTCCTTGGGATTTTTTGACAGGCCAGGTAAAGGGGGCCATAATGGGGCGAGAGTGTGTATCATTTTGGGACAATCGCCTGCCCGCTTGCCGGTTGAGACCTACACTATGTTCGTGGAAGAGTGCGCTGCGGTTGACCCTGCACGGACGCGGGTTGTCGGAAGGCCTG
>CAIXUF010001470.1 GCA_903922535.1 Candidatus Hydrogenedentota bacterium | reverse complement strand
CGCCCCTGAAGACCACGATGCCCGAGAAGCCGTCCTTGTGCGTGCTGGCCCTGTCGCTCGAAAACGAAGCTGGCGTGGTGCTGCACCGGAACTTCACCACCTTCCTCGTGGCTCGCGGCTCCGCTCCGCGCACCGAGACCGTGAAATCCGCCGACGCCAACCTGCGCGTGGTGCGGTTTGCGCCCCAGACGTTCAAGGAGGCCAAGTGGTCCGTCAAACAATGGAATGTCCTCGATGGCCTTAAGGTGAACGGCGCCGGTCATGGTTACTTCGAGTATCGCCTGGCCTGGCCGGAAGGACTCGACGCCAAGAAGCTCACCGGCGCTTCGTTCCTCATGGAAGCCTCGGCCAAGCAGCTCTTCGGCAAGGACCGGGAAGGGGTTAAGACCGAGGAGGGCGACTTCATGCTGGGCCAGGGGACGCACGATCCCAGCAAGCTCCCCAATGCCTATCCGATGACCGACACCATCACGTTCCCCAGCCAAGTGCGCGTGCGCGTCAACGGCCTCGTGGCGGGGACCTTCACGCTGCCAGACGACCCGGCGGACCATCGCGGCATCCTTTCCTGGCACTCACAACCGCACGACAAGAAGCTGCGCGAGGCCGGGTCCTACGGGTATCTGGTTCAGGCGACGCTGCCGCCCGCCGCGCTGGAAGCCGCCGCGCAATCGAAGGAGATCGTGCTTCGCCTGGAGGTGGACTCGGCCCTCCCCGGTGGCCTGGCCATCTACGGCGAGCGGTTCGGCCGGTATCCGCTCGATCCCACGCTGGTGTTTACCCTGAAATAGCGCACGGAACACGGTGCGGCGAAGCCGACGCCTATCCCGACTCTGCCCTCCCTGATTGCGCCATCACCCGATAAAACCGCTGCAGGTTGGTTGCGGCGGATAAACGTGCTCGCCGGCGCCAGCCTCGATCACGCGGGTGTAGGCCACCATGTTGGGCCCGCTCCCGGCCCGTTCCGGTGGCGTGGCCCCCTCGTAGCCGACGGTTAACCCATATTCAAAATAGGCCGAAGTCGGCACACTGTTCGGGCTGACGCTGCCGTTGAGGGTGGCCGACTCCGATCCGATCGGGTCCGCCCTCCCGATCACGGCCCCAGGCGAAGCCACGCTGAATAAGTTCACCGGCAGCAAAACCGACCGGCGGCGGGAAATCCCGCCTGGGTCCCATTGATTGAAGGCCGCCAGCGGATAGCCCCGGAAAAGCTTCACCCCCAGGGTCAGCCCGTCACCCATCGGGTCCGAATCAAGGGTATAGCCCAGGCGATTGAAATCGAACAACTCACTGGCAGTGCCCCGGCTCTCCCCCCGCGTTGCGGGGGAGAGGGAGACGGCCACTCTGGAACGGTCGAGTTCATGGGGAGAATTCAGGGCCTTGTCGTCGGTCGGATGATGGGGTATAACACGCGCTCAAGACTGTGGCTGAAAAACCCGAAGATCGTCTGCCGACGCGCCAGAGCCTGTTGCACCGCCTGAAGGATTGGGAGGATCAACGGAGCTGGGAGGAGTTTGTGCGGCTTTACCAGGGGCTCATCCTGGGAACCGCCTTGAAGGCCGGATTGCCCGAAAACGTGGCGCAGGAAGTGGTGCAGGAGACCTGGATTTCCGTGGCCAAACAGATGCCTGGGTTCACCTACGATCCCCAGATCGGCTCTTTCCGGTCCTGGCTCTTGGCGATCACGCGGCGCCGGATCATAGACCAGCTTCGCCGGAAGGGCCGCGATCCCGCGCGCGCCTCGGGCGAAAGCGCCTCCGCCACCGGAACGGCGGCCATTGAGAGGGTGCCTGCGCCCGAGAGTTTGGACCTTGATCGCATTTGGGAGGAGGAGTGGCGTCAGGGGTTGTTCCAGAAAGCTCTGGAAGGGGTGCGGGCCGAGGTGGATCCGAAGCACTTTCAGATCTTCGATTGCTACGTGCTGAAAGCGTGGCCGGTGGAGGACGTCGTGCGTTTGCTGCGCGTCAGCAGCAGCCAGGTGTATGTGGTTAAGCACCGCTTCGCCGCCCTGCTGAAACAACGAATCAAGAAGTTGGAAGAGACGTTCGCCTGAGGCACCGAAGCAGTTTATGAACATCTTTAGCGTTGAGTCGAGCCGGGCCTTGTTGCTCCTTTTCCCCTTCACCCCGAACCTCTTGCTTGGGGCACGGCCCTTTGGCAAGGGTATAAGCTAGCCCATGGCCTTTGCTTTGCCACGCTTAAAACCATGCGTCTGCGCGTCTTCCCCCAAACCTTAGTGCGTCCCCCCTCGAACCTAATCTGGCTCCACTTCTGTTCCCCGCCCAACGGGAGCCT
>CAIXUF010001469.1 GCA_903922535.1 Candidatus Hydrogenedentota bacterium | reverse complement strand
CGGTCCTTTCGCCAATGATGACCGCGCATACAAAGCATCCTATGAGCAACTGATTAACACGTTCAATCCGGTGAAATTCGATCCTGCAAAATGGGCGGCCGCGGCAAAAGTCGGGGGAATCAAATACGTGCTTGTCATGTCCAAACATCACGACGGGTTCTGCATGTTCGACACCGCGACCACCGACTACCGGATTACCTCGCCACAATGCCCGTTTCACACAGATCCGCGGGCCAATGTCCTGAAGGAAATGAGCGCGGCCATTCGTAAGGAAGGCCTGAGCGTCGGCGTTTACTTTTCAAAAGCCGATTGGAATTCGCCCTTCTACTGGAGTCCGGATTTTCCGCTGCGCGACAGAAACGTGAATTACGACACGGCAAAACACCCCGAACTCTGGGCCAAGTTCAAGGATTTCACATGGCGGCAGGTCGAGGAACTCATGACCGGCTGCGGGCCGCAGGACATCCTATGGCTGGATGGCGGACAAGTACGCCCGCCCGGCCAGGATATTGACGTCACCGGCATGGCGGCCATGGCGCGCAAACACCAGCCCGGGCTTATTGTGGTCGACAGGACTGTGCGCGGCGAGAACGAAAACTACGTCACGCCCGAACAGGAAATCCCGGACCACTTGTTGCCATACCCATGGGAAACCTGCATGACCATGGGAACCGCCTGGCCCTGGAAGGCGAACGACCAATTCAAGAGCACCGGCACGCTGATTCGCCACCTGTGCACCATAGCAGCCCGCGGTGGCAACCTTCTGCTCGGCATCGGCCCCGACGCCAACGGCGAATTTGACCCGGCGGTATACGCAAGACTCGAAGAAATGGGCGCGTGGCTGAAGCTGAACGGCGAGGGCATTTACGGGACCCGCCCCATGGCGCCCTATGAACAGGACGGCTGTGTCTTCACGCAAAAGCGCGACGGCACTGCGTACGCCATCCTCCTGCCGAAAGGCGATAATGGAGCGCTGCCCGAAAGCGTTTTCCTCCCCGCCGAATTGAATGCAAGGGCCGGTTCCATGACTCTGCTGGGATTCGGCGCGCTTGAGCATGGCCAAACCCAAGGTGACAAAGCGGTTGTAGCCATTCCGCCCGCGGCGCGCGCCAATCCGCCATGCGCGCACGCTTGGACAATAAAAATCACCCCCATAACCTCTGAAGGAAAGCAATAGATTCATGAAGAATGCAACGAGCGTCTTGGTGATGGCCGGCATGGTTGCCGTTCTGGCGGCGGGATGCGCCACGGCACCGAAAGTTCCCGCCGACGCGCAGTTGATTTCGAAGACCATGCAGGAAGGAAAGCCGCTTATGGTCTTCGATGTCAATGTCTGCTTCGCCGAGCTGGGCACGGATTCCGTGCTGAAATATGACACGCTAAAGTTCGTGTCCTCGGTGCAGGGCCTGTTGAACCGCGATGAGCCGCGGTTGCTGCTCAGCTTTCTCGAGGGGCTGGGCCAGAACGGCTCCGTCAACATTGATGACTATTGGCTCGCCCTATTGCAAAAGGATTGGCTGAGGAATTGCCCCCTTGAACGCATTTCCAGCCTTAACCAGCTTGTCGAACACTTTCCCGAAGCGTGCAAGGGGGTCGTCTTGTGGGATCCCGACGTACCGGCGTCGGCAAATGTTGCCGCGACCATGTGCGGCGTGGAAGGACTGCTGCCGGTCCGCGCGAACAGCGCCCTGGAGGCGCGCCTGGTGAACGGTGGCCCCAAACTGCCCGTGAAGAAATCGTTGGTGGGCATGTTTACGGGAAGCGAGTCGGGCAGCCGCAAGTGTGACGCATATCTCTGGGCCAAGCGGACCTATCTTGACGCGGGCAGGTGCAGCGACAACCTGATGGCGAATTACATTGACGCCTACACCCAGCAACCGGACAAGCCCGGCTTCGAATATCATGATTTCGCAAATGCGACACTCACAAACGCCGATTACTATATCGCAAGAAAGGCCTTCTTCTTCGACTTGAGCCCCTGGGCGGATGAGACGCCCGTGGATGACCGCAGCCAGCCGCTGGGGACGGACAAGCGCACGCTCGAGGGGCTGCTGAAGTCCGTTTACCATCAGAATGACGGGAAGAAGTTCACGTCGGTGGGCGGGTTCACGCCTTGGAACCTTAAGTACACCAATTATGGGCCCGCGGGCGGCAAACACGATGGTGTGCGCACGGAATGGGAGTATGCCTCAATTCTTTCGGCCCACAATGCGCTTATGGACGCTGATGCGCTGAGTATATGCTGTCTGGCAAACGCTTCCGCCTATATGCACTTTCCGCTGGACAAATGCTACCGGCAGAACCCGCGTCCGCCCCGCCGTGAACTTGAAGACAAGACGTATGTGCTGGTGTACATGGGCGATTATGATTCGGCGGCATGGCTGTCGTATCACATGCCGTCCATTTGGGATGATCCCGCCCGCGGCAAGCTGCCCATCGCGTGGGCGTTCAACCCCAACCTTTCGGACCGTGTACCCTACGTGTTTGACCACGTGTACAAAACAAAGACGCCCAACGACTGGTTCATGTCGGGTGACTCGGGCGCGGGATACCTGACCCCAAGCCTCTTGTCGGGTGACCGGCTCGGCAGCGGACTGCCGGATGCGCTGAACCTTTGGGTAGAGCACAACAAGCATTACTACCAGAAGTTTGACTACTCAATTACGGGGTTCATCATCAACGGGCTTCATGGGAACATGCCCGTGGAGGCCCAGGAGGCGTACGCCAAGTTTTCGCCGGACGGCGTGGGCATGCAACTGGGCTTCAAGAAGAACCTCGTGAAAGGGACACCCTTTCTCCGGCACGTCGCGGACATCTACCCCGACATGCCCTCCCTCGAAAAGACGGTTCCCCAGATGGCGCGATTCCTGAAACCGCATAAACCGCAGTTCCTGATTTATCGTATGATCCTCCAGAAGCCGAGCACGCTTCTGGCTGTGCGTGACAAGTTGATCGAAACGCATCCGGAAGCGAACTGGGAGTTCTGCGATCCGTACACGTTCTTTGACCTGTACAAGCGGTGGCTGGAACGTGACAACAAATAGAATCTGTCTTTGGGCAGTCCGAGATTCGCCCTTCTGCTTTGGGTCATGAAATCCATCATCAATTCACTCTTCAGGAGTTTCAGTATCGTGGTTAAGAACAAGAAAAGGGTTGTCGTCATGAACGTACGCTTTGGGATATTTCTTGCCGTGTTGCTTCTGGGCCTGCTCGCTGTAACGGCCGGGGCACAGTCTTCATCTGTCCCGCTTCGGGCCCCCGCGGTGCCTTTGGTTGCCGTGGACCCCTATTTCAGCATCTGGTCGCCGGGGGACAAGCTCACCGACGCGGGCACTGTCCATTGGACGGGGGCATTGAACCGCCTGACCAGCATGATCACCATTGACGGCAAACCATACCGCCTGATGGGCAACAGGCCCGAGGACGTGCCGGCCCTGGAACAGACGGCCCTTACCGTGATGCCCTGTGTCGTGCTCTACCGCTTTGCGGGGTCAGGCGTCGTGGTGACCCTGTCCTTTATGACCCCGCTGCTACCGGAGGACCTTATGGTCCTATCCCGGCCGGTGACCTATCTGACCTGGCAGGTGTCGGCCACCGACGGCAAAGAGCATGACGTCGCGATCTATTACGACAACCGCGCCGAACTGGCCGTCAACAATCCTGCCACCGAGCGGGTGGCCTGTTCCGCCGAAACCTTTGGCGACGTTGAGACGTTAAGAACCGGCTCGGTGGAGCAGCCGGTCCTGCGGATGAAGGGCGACCAGGTGCGCATCAACTGGGGCTACCAGTACGTGGCTGTTCCGAAATCACAGCAGGGCAAACTTGTCCTGCTTTCCGCCGAAGACGAGAAACCCATCTCCGGCAACGAAGCAAAAGAGGAGAAGGCCGCGGCCAAACTAACTGCCACCTTCGCCGTGGGCAAGGTCGGCGCGCAACCCGTTACCCGCTGGCTGATGCTTGCCTATGACGATGTTTACTCGGTCCAGTTCTTTCGCGAAAAGCTCAAGGCCTACTGGAAAAAGGACGGTGCCGAAATCGGCGGTCTGCTGGAGCAGTCGGCGGCAGAATACACCTCGCTCCGCGAACGCTGCGCAGCCTTTGACAAGGAATTCATGGCCGACCTGGAGAAGGCGGGCGGGCCGAAATACGCGTGGATGGGCGCGCTGGCCTACCGGCAATCCCTCGCGGCGAGCAAGGTGGTGGCCGACGCCAACGGCCAGCCGCTCTTCTTCTGCAAAGAGAACACAAGCAACGGCTGCATGGGCACGGTGGACGTGTTCTACCCGCAGGCGCCGCTGCCACTGCTGATCAGTCCGTCGCTCGCGCGGGCGATGCTGATCCCCGTGCTGGAATATTCCAGCTCGCCCGGGTGGAAATGGTCCAATGCCCCCCATGACGTGGGCACCTGGCCGCTGGGCAATGGACAGGTCTACGGCGGTCCCAAGAGCGACGGCGGCATGCCGGTCGAGGAGACAGGCAACATGCTGCTGCTGGTGGCGGCGGTGGCGCAGGTGGAAGGCAACGCCGACTTTGCCATGAAATACTGGCCGACGCTGACGAAGTGGGCCGGGTATCTGAAGGACAAGGGTTTCGACCCGGAGAACCAGCTCTGCACCGACGATTTTGCGGGCCACCTGGCGCACAACGCCAACCTGTCGGTGAAGTCGATTTGCGCGTTGGGCGCCTTTGGCAAGCTGGCCGCGATGACGGGTGACAAGGCCGTGGGCGATGAATTCACCAAACTGGCCAAACAGTACGCGCTGGAGTGGCTCAAGGTGGCCGACGACGGCGACCATTTCCGACTGGCCTTCGATCAGGCGGGCACGTGGAGTATGAAATACAACATGGTGTGGGACAAGATTCTGGGTCTGAACCTCTTCCCGGAGGAGACGGTGCGCAAGGAGATGGCGTTCTACCGCAACAACCTCGACACCTACGGACTGCCGCTGGACGGACGCCAGCACAAAGCACCGGGCGAACGCATGGCTTATTGGAGCAAGACTGACTGGGCTGTCTGGACGGCATGTCTCACGGGCAACCGGGAAGATTTCGAGGCCATCACCAACCCAATCTATGCGTTCTTCAACGTGGCCGAAAAGCGCGTGGGCCTGACCGACCTGTATTTCACCGACAAGCCGGACACGGCAATGATGCACTCGCGGCCGGTCATCGGCGGCATCTTCATCAAGATGCTTTACGACACGGATGTCTGGAAGAAGTGGGCCGCCCGCGACAAGACGAAAGCCAACGGCCCCTGGGCACCGCTGCCCGTGCCCCCAGCAGCGAAAACCGTAGTGGCGCCCGACTCGACGAAGTGGCGCTACACCACAAAAGAACCGCACGGGGACTGGATGTCGCCCAAATACAAGGACAAGAAATGGAAGACCGGCATGGGCCCCTTTGGCGGCATGGGCCTCAGCGGCGG
>CAIXUF010001468.1 GCA_903922535.1 Candidatus Hydrogenedentota bacterium | reverse complement strand
CTCGGTCTTTCCGGTGAGACGCCACAGACGCATGGCCACCGTGAAGGAATCCACAATCGCGCATCCTTCAGTCCATTCCGGCCGCCCAAACCAGTTGTAGTTCTCATAGTTTTCGGTCATCGCCAACTGGCGATAGCGCCCATAGAGGCTTTCGGCAAAATCCAGGAGTTCCGCGTTCGGCTCGGTCTCGCACCACCGGAGAATCCCGCGGGTTGTAAACAGCACGGCATGCGTCTGCGCATGAATGCTGACAGGATCGATTTTGCGGTACAGGCGAATCAATTCGTTGATTTCCTGTTTCAATTCGGGACTCGGGAACAACGCATATCCACGCGACGCCGGGTCGATGATTCCGAAAGCCTGTGCCGTGTCGCCGGTGCAGTGCACCCACTTTATCTTGTTGTCGGACTTCTCGGGCGAGTAGTAATACTCGTACGCCTCGCGGATGGGCAGGATGATTTTCGTGAACAGGTTGCGGTTCATCGCCAGCGCGGGCCCGTCCTTTTTCCATTGATAATACTCGGTCAGACCGTTGCTCCACATTATGTTGGACAGACCGGTCTCGTCGGCGCGGTCTTTCGGCAACACCCACCCCAGATAGCCCTCGGCGTTAAGCATGCCGGGGAGCGCAAGCATGACGTCCTTCAACGTCTGCGGCTCCGGCTCGTGCAGGGCGCGGGAAAGAAGCGTGGTGGACAGAATGTAGCGCCCAATGGTGTCGCCGGGGAACGCCTTGTCACTCGGTTCGGTGGAATAGTTCAGGGTCAGCACGTGCTGGGGTGTGTAGGCCTTGTACATGTCGAGCGTGTAACGCGCCCGTCTTGGCAACAGCCCGTCGCCTGGCGTGATGTCTTCGAAGTCAATGACCTGTATAGACTGGATTCGACTCCTGAGCGTCTCCTGCGCGGCGGAATCAGCCGCGGCCACCGCGCCCGCGGAAAACGAAACGAAAGCAACAACCAATGCCGTAAGGGCATGCATAGCGTGGTTCATAAGGCCTCCTTCTTTCCACAACCGGCCCCGCCATGAGGCCGTTTCCGGACAGTGTCATCTTCGTCCAATTGACCATCTTCAGGGTGGGTCCCTGACACCACTGAGGATAACGTCGCCATGGTACGGACAGCGGTTCCACACTGTCAATTCTTCTACCAACCCGGGCGCACGATCAAGAAACCTGATCGCCTGTCACCGCTGAAGACTCGCACCAATTGGCCGGCAAGAACTTATGAAGGAAGGGACCATTCTCGGGAGCGGGCAGAATCCGCAACGGAAATGTCTTGATGCCGGGATTGCCGAACGCACTTTCGACAGACTCCTTGCTGGAACGACGTTTCGTTGCCAGGCTGCCTTTTGTGTTGGTCGAATTCACAGGCTGTACCTCAGTTCCACATCCACCGACTCACCGGACTTGAGGGAGATACGTTTCGTGTCCGGTGCCTGCCCGATGGCGTTCACCAGGTCGTCCAGCTTCGGCCGATCATTGTTGAAAAGGGAATCCCGTTTGGCCGTGTCGAAGACATCCACGAGATACTCGCCGGGCAGCAGGCAGGAGACGGAGAATGTCCCGTCGGGTCCAAGGGAATAGCCAACGGCGAAGTCCTGGATGGACAGGTTGTCCAGCCGGACAAAGCGCACTTCCGTGTTCGGCGGCAGTGCACCGCCGCCCGGAACAACGACACGCCCGTGAATCTCACCGGCGCGCTGAACGCTCAGGCGAATCTCGCTGCCTCGGGAACGGGCAAAAGGGTCTGCCGTGGGAAAGACCTGATGCTGCTGCCCGCACTGCCATTCGCCAAAAGTGGAAATCTGGGCGTAGCCTTGGGGCAGGCCGGGGATTTGGAAACGCCCATTCTCGTCGCTCACAGCGTGGGCGGGGCCGTCTTTTCGCGGCCTGGGATAGCATTTGCCGTCAATGCCGCGCAGCGTGTTCACTTGAACGTTGACACCTGCCACCGGTTTTCCGTCGGAATCCACGACCTTGCCTTCCAAGGTTCTCGCAGGCGCAAGGTATATGGTTTCCGCCTGAAAGCTGCGTCCTTCACTGCAATAACACCCGGCCTGCCGCGTCACATAACCGTCCGCGCTGGTGTGGATGAAGAATGAACCCTTCCAGATACGCTCGATCCGGAAATTCCCGTCCTCGTCAGCCGTGGATGTGTTGGTACCCGGCCCAGGCTCGCAGAAGTATTGCTCCAATGAAACCACTGCGCCCGGCACGGGCCTGCCGGTACACATGTCGTAGACGGTTCCGGTGATCAAGCCGCCGCCCTCCGGTTTTACCTTGGCCTTCTCAGCGCGCCGGTCCACAACATCAATGCCCGTCGGCACTTTGACATCCTTCCAATCCACGCGTCCTTCCTTCCAGAGGTAGACATGAACGCGCGGGGGCGGCACCGGCTCCCCGTAGCTGGGGTCTTCATCAAGCAACGGGCCGGTGTCGGGCCGGCTGTAATACGCGTAGTAAGCCGACGGCGACCAGACAGTGAAGGTCCAATCGACGGGACGCCCTTCATCATCATTGGCCGCAAACATCTTGCCTGGACCGTCACAGAGGACAAGTTCCCGCCTCGGTGCCTGAACGGCGGCAAGAGCGTCCAGCGCTTTCTGGAATGCGGCCGTGCCTCCCCGGTACTCGAAGCAATACATGCCGCCCGCCTGTTCCGGCCCTTCGGTCCAGCGAAAGCGCGACTTCAAGTTCGCCAGTTCCCCGGCGCCTTTGGGAAAGTCCCCAAGGTCTGCCGGTGCGTTGCCTGTCCAGACGGTGATGTGGGCGACGGCGGGAATGCCCGAAAGCAGCAGGGCGGCCAAAAGCAGCGGGAGCGCTGCCCGGTTCAAAACGTTCATGGATCTGTTCCCTTTCTCAGGTCAAGAACCTGTCAGGCGCTCACCATGACAACGTCCATGCCCCTGTTTTTCTTGGCGTCGTTTTGCCCGGAACAACTCCGCCCGGATGTGCTGTCTCACTTTTGTTGCTGGAGACGCGCCAGATCCCGTTTGGCCTGGTCGCTCGCGGGCGTGGACGGGTAGTCGCGCACGGTTTGTTGCAAAAGCTCGACGGCGCGTTGGGTTTCTCCCAAACGCACATGGCACACCGCTTCCTGAAGCGACGCAAACGGCACCTTGGCATGCGCCGGGTAGTTGAGCCGAACTCTTTCGAATTCGGGGGCGGCCTCCGCGTAGCTTTCGAGGCTCAACAGGCATTTTGCCTTCCAGAACTGCGCATTGCCTGCATTCTCGCCGTCGGGATGCTGTTCCAGGTACTTGCCGAATTGTTCCAGCGCCTCCTTGTAGTCCTTGTGCACAAACGATTCCTGCGCTTGCTTGTAGGCGTCCTGTGTGGCCGCGGATTGTGCCGGGTTGGGCAGCGTGACCATGGGCTCGCTGTTTGGCTGGAACACGACGATCTCCCCGATCTTCCTCTCCGGATCGGCCCAATACAGGACACCCTTCGCGTTGTCCACGAACTTGTACTCTTTTGTCCCG
>CAIXUF010001467.1 GCA_903922535.1 Candidatus Hydrogenedentota bacterium | reverse complement strand
TCGAGGCAATAGGACCGGTACGGCCCCTTCATCCGGTAACCCAGGAAGACCAGCAACGCGAGGAGCATGAGGCAGACGACCGTCATGATCTTATGGCGTTTGAAGAACATCCTCAGATCTCCCTATTCTATCGTGCGGCCCGGGGCGGCGAACAGGTCAGGGAACGTTCTGGAATGCGCCAGCCCAAGGCGTGACGGCCTGTTTCACCCTGTTTTGACTCGCATTGTGGGAGGCCGGTTTCCCGGAGCGTTGATTCAGGGGTGGGGAAGCGATTCCGTATTTCCAGATGACGGCTTGTGCTGCGGCGCACGGTGCGCTATAGTGTCTCAACGACGGCATGGGACGAGGATCGCAATGGCAACGAAGACAATTACTATCAAGCCAACGCACCGCAGCGTCAAGGCGTACTACGAAACCTTGAAAGGGTACGCCGGGCAGGATATTTCGCATGAGACCGCCGTCAGGTCGGCGTTCCAGAACCTCCTGGCGGATGTCGCCAAACTCCACGGCTGGACACTGATTCCGGAGTTGTCCCATTCGGCCAAGACGGGCACCGTCCGGCCTGACGGAACGATCCGTGACAACAGTTATCTTCCCCGCGGATACTGGGAGGCGAAGGACACGTCCGACGACCTCGACGCCGAGATCCGCAAGAAGATCGCCAAGGGCTATCCCACCACCAACATCCTGTTCGAGGACACGCGAACGGCGGTGCTCTACCAGGACGCACAGGAAGTCCGCCGTATCGACCTGAAAGACGCGGACGCCCTCGCATCACTGCTCAACGAGTTCTTCGCCTATTCCGAGCCGGACATAGACCAATTCGAGCACGCCGTCGGCGAGTTCAAGGAGCGCGTGCCGCAACTCGCGCTGGGTTTGACCGAGAAGATCGGCGACGCACACAAGAACAATCCGCGCTTCATTTCGGCGTTTGGGGAATTCTTCACGCTGTGCCAGTCCTCGCTCAATCCTAACATCAGTGTGTCCGCGGTGGACGAGATGCTGGTCCAGCACCTGCTCACGGAGCGGCTGTTTCGCACCATTTTCGACAACGAGGAGTTCACGCAGCGCAACGTGATTGCCGCCGAGGTCGAGAAGGTAATCACCGCCCTCGTCAGCAAGACTTTCAACCGCCGCGAGTTCTTGAAGAGCCTCGACCGGTTCTACGTAGCCATCGAAGAGGCCGCGCGCGGTCTCGAAGACTTCTCCGAGAAACAGCACTTCCTGAATACCGTTTATGAGCGCTTCTTCCAGGGCTACAGCGTCAAGGTCGCCGACACCCACGGCATCGTTTATACCCCGCAGCCCATCGTTGATTTCATGTGCGCCAGTGTGGCCGAAGTCCTCGAAAAGGAATTCGGGAAACCCCTCGGCAGCACCGACGTGCAGATCCTCGACCCCTGCACCGGCACCGGTAACTTCGTCGTCAACCTACTGCGCCGAATCCCAAAGCGCGATCTGCCCCGGATGTACCGCGAGCAACTCTTCGCCAACGAGGTCATGCTCTTGCCCTACTACATCGCCGCGCTCAACATCGAGCATGCCTTTTACGAAATCACCGGTGAATACGAACCCTTCGAGGGCCTGTGCTTCGTAGATTCCCTCGATATGGCCGAGCACGCACAGGCAGAATTCGGGTTCATGACTCAAAAGAACACCGCGCGCGTCGAACGGCAGAAAGCGGCACCTATCACTGTCATTATCGGAAATCCACCCTACAACGTCGGCCAGCTCAACGAGAACGACAACAACAAGAATCGCAAGTATGCCGTCATCGAGAGACGCATCCACGATACCTACGCCGCCGACTCGAAGGCGTCAAACAAGAACGCACTCTCTGACGCCTACGTCAAGTTTTTCCGGTGGGCTACGGACCGCCTCGAAGGCCGAGACGGCATCGTCTGCTTTGTGTCAAACAACGGGTTTATCGACAATCTGGCCTTCGACGGAATGCGCAAGCACTTGGCGAAGGACTTTGACCTCCTGTACCTGGTTGACCTCAAGGGTAACATCAGGAAAGACTCGATGCGAGACGGGATTCCCCTTGGAGAGAAACACACGGTCTTTGGCTTGTCGGCAATGGTTGGTGTGTCAGTGGCGGTATTGGTTAAATCGGAACGACAGCGTAAAGCCAGAAAACTCCTCTATGCTGATGTGCATTTCCGCTCGACGCGTGAGCAGAAGTTCGCCTTCATCAAGGCTGCCAGGCATGCAGGGGGTATACAGTGGCAAGAAATTACACCGAGCACGGGTTACGCGTGGCTTATACTTGAAGATGCAGATCAATTTGCGACGTTTGTGCCCATGGGCACGAAGGCTGCCAAGGCCGCCAATGAAGCGGACGTTGAAGCGCTGTTCAAGGTCTATTCCGGCGGCGTCAAGAGTAGCCGCGACAATGTGGTTTACGATTTCGATCATACGGCACTCCAAGACCGTGTGTGCCAATTCATTGAGGACTACAATGGCGAAGTTGACCGTTGGAAACGGACGCCCGAGAAATCCGACGTCGATGATTTCGTGCACTATGATCGGATCAGCTGGAGCAGGGACCTGAAATTAGATTTGCAACGGGGGAAATACGCCACGTTTGGCAAGTCGAAAATCCGCGCTTCGCTCTATCGTCCTTTTACCAAGCGCTCGCTCTTTTTTGACCGCATTCTAAACGAGGAAGTCTATGTTTTCCCCCGTATCTTTCCGACACCTGAAACCCAACAGGAGAACCTTGCAGTTTGCGGCACAGGCGTCGCCGCAGAACGTCCTTTCGCAGACTTGATTACTCGCTCAGTCCCCGACCTCAATTTCTTCGGTCCAGGTACAGTGCCGCAGTGGTATCCCTTCTATGTCTACGACGAAGATGGCAGCAACCGCCGGGAGAACATCACGGATTGGGCACTTGGGCAGTTTAGAGGAAAGTACAGCAAGCAAACGGCAACGAGCGAAATGGAAGGGCAGGGGAAACGCGGTGCGACCGGCCATTCCGCAATCGAGAAGTGGGACATCTTCTATTACGTGTATGGGCTGCTGCATCACCCGGGGTATCGGACGAAATACGCAGGCTGCCTCAAACGGGAGTTGCCACGAATTCCGTTTGCGCCGGATTTTTGGGCGTTCGCGGAGTTGGGGCGGGAATTGGCGCATTGGCATCTGGACTATGAGACGGCTGATCCGTATCCACTGAAGTACGAAGAGACGAAGGACCATCCGTTATCGTATCGCGTCGAGGACAAGATGCGACTGAGCAAGGACAAGACGGCCCTCACAGTGAATCCATCGCTGACACTTGCCGGCATCCCTCCCGAGACCTTCGAGTATCGCCTGGGCAATCGCAGCGCGCTCGACTGGGTCATTGACCAGTACCAAGTCTATACAGACAAACATTCGGTCATCACGTCGGACCCGAACCGCGCCGATGACCCCGAGTACATCGTCCGTCTGGTCGGCCAGGTGATCCGTGTCAGTCTGGAGACTGTGCGGATCGTCAAAGCACTTCCGGCTGATTTCGGCGGGTGAGCCGGGTATAGCCAGGGACGACCTGCCTTGGCCCGCGTATCTCACCAGCACCCGGTGAATTCCCGCTTTTCCGTACCGCAGGCGTCCCGCCTGCCATGTCTTCCTGCACCCCATGGCGTTGATTCGGGCCGCAAGAACCACGGCGGGCGGGACGCCTGCGGTACGGAAAGACCGCCGCATCCGACCAACAACTCCATACCAACTCAGAGGCGCTGGGCTTACAATCGAATTGCGAAAGTGCTATACTCTGTTTAGAAAGAAGGATGCCATTGTGAACAATGTCGGGAAAGGTATATTCACCCTTGGGGATGTGGCCCTGTACACGGGAACGCCTGCCCCCACGCTGCACAATTGGTTTGCCGGAAAGAATCCTCTTTTCATGCCCGAGATAGAGAAATCCGACCACTCTTTCGCTGTCAGTTTCCACAATCTTGTCGAGGTGCTGGTCACCAGAGCGCTAAAGGACGGCGGCGCGTCAACACAGCAGATCCGTCGGGCCGTCGTAAGCCTGCGCAAAGAACTGGACACGCCGGTTCCCTTTTGCCACCGTGAGATACGCACCGATGGCAAATCACTGTTTGTCCGAATCGCCCGCCAGAACGGCGACGAAGAACTGTACAACCTGTTCACCCGCCAAACGCACTTCCCCAGAATCATGCTTCAGTACCTGCGCGGCGTGGCCTACGACAGCACCAACCTTGCTGCCCGGTGGGAAATCGCCCCCGGCGTTGCCATAGACCCCGCCATCTGTTTCGGTCATCCCACCATCACCGGCACCAGAATTCGCGTGGACACCCTGTACGACGCGTGGATAGCCGAAGACCGCAAGGCCCTGCTTGTGGCAGACCTCTACGGCGTCACCGTCAACAATGTCCACACGGCCGTCAACTTCGGGAATCAGTACCTCGCCGCGGCATGAACGTCTTCTTGGACGAGAATCTGCCAGTCGCACTGTGTTCCTATCTGGTCCACCCAGGGGTAAACGTGCGGGTACTCAAGAGCCTCATGGGCGGGATTCCGGCCGTTTCCGACGTCGAGATTATGGAATTCATCGGGACGAAGTATCGTGGTCAGTACAACATCCTGCTCACCCGCGACCGCGAAATGACCCGGCGTATTCAAGAAGTGGCAGAGTGGCGAAAGCGCGACATTTGCCTCGTTGTGCTATCCGGCAAGTTGCCGCAAACGCGCTCGACGCAACTCTTTGCCTTTATCTTCAGCATCTGGCCCAGTGTTATCGCAAAGCTGTTGGCTGACCCCACAATCCGCCTTGTCCGCATCACTGAAAAGGGGATAAGAAAGGTCAAGTAACGGCACCTCACCCTTCCCATAGGCAGGAGACGCTTCCCCTGTTTCCGTGTCTTTCGTTGTTGGTACAGGTCACACTATGACCTGTCCAGCGACAGTTCCAAAACCGTCAACGACAGCGGCACAAATGTCACCGGGAATTCCGAGCCCGGCACATCCAACGCGCCCGCCTGCGGCGCGATGCGGATCGGGTCGTCCCGGGAGTTCATCACCTCCGAGCTTCCCGTGTCTTCACGATCTTTAAGTACCGTCTGCGAAGCCTTGGCGACGCGTGACGTGAATCCCTCCATGCGGAATGTCACGACAGTGGAATCAGTGGCGGTGTTCACTGCGTACAGCCGCAACGTCTTGCCGTCGTCGCTAAGTGCAGCACTGAGGTCCAAGGTTTGGTCGGGCCAGGGCTGGGCGTTGGGACGGTTGATGCGCAGCGGCCAGGACCCTGCCGCGCGCTGGTAAAGCTGCTGGGCGTGGTAGGTGGGCGCGAGGAAAAGCCAGCCGGGACCGGTCTGGATAACGCCGGAGCCGAAGCTGTCCACGAGGTTGGACCGGATGGCGATCTCGACCAGGTCCGCGTTGCGGTGCATGAGGTTGAGATAGCGCGAACAGGCCAGCGCGTTGGACAGCGTTTGCAGCATGCCGCGGCCCAGGTTCCAGTCGCCGGCGGTGGTGTTCCATTCGGTAACGGCGACGCGGACATCGCGCCCGCGGCTGTCGCGCGCGATTTGCTCCCTTATCTGCTGAAATTCCTTTTCCTTCCCCGCCAGGTCCGCGCAGCCGTAATGGTGCGGGCAGAGGTAATCGAGGTAGTCGCCGCCCTCCGCAAGCGTCCGGTCCGTAAGAAAGGCCGACAGGATCTTGATGTCGGGGTCCGCCTTCTTCATGGCTTCCGCGAAGGCCCGGACACTCGCATCGTACTCCTTGCCGCCGACCTCGTTGCCGATCTGCCAGTACTTCACGTGGTAGGGTTCGGCGTGGCCGTTCTCGGCGCGCATTCTCCCCCACTGCGTGTCCGGGGCGCCGTTGAAATACTCGACCTGGGCCGCGGCGTCGGCGGGCGTTTTGCCCGACCAGCGCAGGCAAATCAGGGGTTCTGCCCCGATGTGTTGGCACAGTTGGATGAATTCCTCAACGCCGACGAAGTTCGGTTCAAGCCCGCCCCAGCAGGTGCTGAACGGCGCGCGTTGGTCCCACGGGCCGATGCAGCGGTCCCATTCATAGCCCTCCATCGTGCTGCCGCCCCATCGGACAACACCCGGATGCATCGCCTTGAGCGCATCCACCACATCAGGCCGCCAAATGCCGAGCACGGCATCCCCGCCAATGAGATAGACGCGGTCGAGCCACAGGGTGCCCGGTCCTTCGCCCTCAAGGGTGAGCGTGGCATTGTCGCAGGCGCCCGCGGCGCGCAGGTCCGCTTCAAGTGCCGTCCAGTCTGCGGGCGCGGGACCGAGTTCCACCGGCCCGGCCAGCACATGGCCTCCGCCGTGCAGCCATGCCCGCACCGGGATCTTTCCCTCGCTTCGCGCGTGCAGCCGAAAGTGGTAGGCAACGCCTTCTTTCAGGCTGAAACCGTCCTGCGATATCCCCGCACGGCAACGTTCCCCGCCCAGCACGATTTTCTGGCAGCGCTTCCCGTTGAACGGCTTCTCCGTGTCGAAGGAATACTGCGCCGTGTGCACGGCGCCGTCCGGATACCAGGGCCGGAAGGGCTTGTCGATTTCCTGCTTGTAGGCCACCTTGTACGGCGGTTCTTCCTCAAAACTGTCCCCCGCCACCTGCTGCGCCAGCATGGACGGAATCAGGTTGCAGAGCGGCTCGATGAACTGCCCACCCTGTTTGAGGTTGATCGGCCTTGTTGAGATCCGCTCATTGACAATGGAGACCGTCTCGGCGGTTTTCGCGGCGCCCGCCTCTTTGACGGTCTCCTGTCCTACGGCCAGACCGCCCGAGATCCAAACGGCCACACAGACACCTGCAAATGGGATGATCTTGACGCATCGTGCTGCCTTCGACATGACCTTGCCCTCCTGTGGACACCGCAAAGGTTCTGACTTGGTTTCATTATAGATTGGACACCCCGGGAATGCCATTCTCTCCTTCACGTGGTCCTGTTCGTGGAGAACAGGCGGGTTTCTGGTTGTGGAATACCCGGGGCGCAATCCGCCATAATCATGCATGGTCCGCAACGGCGACGCGACCGTGCGTCAACGCCCTGATGCGGAAGACAGACGAAGAACCGACGGCCGCGATGGGCGTGACTTTTTGCGCTGGGGCGGTCTGATGGGTCTATCCGGGAGTATGCCGTGAGTTTTTTCTGGCGAAAGGGAGGCCGAATCGCCTTCCGAACATCCGTCCTCCTGTTGTGGGCCCTGGCTGTCTCACTTGCGCTGGAGGCCGGCCAGATAGGGTACGCCGCGGCGGCGCGTGCATTTGAGGCTGCGTACAAGGCCGGGCGGATGGAGGCTCTGGTATCGGCCGACGAGGCTGTCATCGCCGCCACGGCGGCGCAGGCCCCGCCGCCCCCCGCCGAACTGAGACGGGATCTTCCCTCCCGTGAGACTTTCCTGTCGCTCACGGAAGAGCAGCGCGCCGACTTCGCCGCACAGCGCCGCGAACTCACGATGCTGTGCGGCCCGGACGGGACCATTCTGGCCAGCTATGCGAGTCCGGAACCCGCCGAGGTTGCGGCGCTGGCGCAGCGGGTGCGCATAGGCGCGTCCATCTCCAGCATGTTTCCTCCGCAGGAAGGCCAGGACGCGCTCAACGCCGTGAAGTCATCCTTCTCCTCGACCTGGCCCGCCCTGCACGATTACGTGCTGCCCCTGCCGGGGTTTCCCCGGGACTACGCCTGTGCGTTCGTGCTTTACGCCCTGAAGAACCCGGACGGCGCGGCCACCCACGTGATGGCTTCGGTTCTGGATTCAAAGTATGAGATCATGTCGAGAAAATACCGCGGGAACATCTACCGCGACAACCGGCTTGATCCCCTGTATCCGCAGTTCAGGACCGCCCAGTTCTGGACCAACAGCCGCGGTTTTCGCTCCGACGAGGTGGCGGTGCCCAAGCCCAAGGGCGTGTGCCGCATCGTGTGCATTGGCGGTTCCACCACCGTGGAGGGTCCCCGCAACGACCTGACCTATCCAAAGCTCCTGGAAAAACAGCTCCGCGATCATTTCCAGACCAACCTCATCGAGGTCGTCAATTGCGGCGTGGATGCCCTGGACAGTGTGGGCGCGTTGGAGCGGGTGGGGGACTATCTGGCGCTTGAGCCCGACCTCATCATTGACTATGTTTTCGTGAACGACTCCAGGACGGTGCGTATTGACACGTTGCGGTCCCTGTTCTCGCAGGGTGCCTCTCTGAGGTCCTGGCTTTGCGAGTCGTGTTTTTTGTATGCGCGTTTCCCGTCCCTGCTGCTGCCCACGCAGGATGAACTGGCGCCGGCCATCCGGAATTACACACAGGCGAATCAGCGCGGCATTCTGGCCGAGGCGCGCAAGCGCGGCGCTGACATGGCCCTGTGCAGTATAGCCTATCCCGATTTTCCGAACCTTCCCCTGCGAGAACTGTGGTATTACGACAACCGTTACTCGAACGTAAGCTGGGGGCAGGTGGACGCCCCCATGCACAAGCGGGTGATGGACAGCTACAGCGCGCTCACCCGGGAGTTCTGCCGGCAGGAGGGGCTGCTTTACATTCCCGTGCAGGAAGAACTCAAGGGGGGCATGGAGTATTTCGCGGATATCGCCCATCTGCGCCTGCCCGGCATCCAGCGAAAAGCCGACATCGTTTTCCGCCACATCAAGGACTACGTTGCCGCAAAACTCGCCGGCTGATCTTGACCGCGCACGGGAAGGGGGGCCGTCTTGCCTACTGACAGCCGCCAACGATCGTAATGGCTGAGTAGAACCCGCTGCGCGTTATGTAGTTGTAGTAAATGGGGCCGAGGTTCCGGCCAAAAACGACCACGGTGAGGTTGCCGAACTTCAGGGCAACCGTATCCGCGACATCGCCAAAGGGGCATGCACTGGTGTCGCCCACAAAATCGGACAGCCGGCCCCGCACAGGCGTGACGCTCAACGATGTGCCGGCAAACGTGGCGACAAAAGACTGGCCGGGCGTGAAAGACTGGGGGGCGACCCGCTGCGCACTGGCCGCTATCCCCGGAAGCAGGAAAAGGTCATCAAGTGTCTTGTACTGGTACATCCAGCCGTTCGCATTGGCCACGTAAGAATCGGTGATCTTGTCGTTTGCGGAGTGATCGACAGCCGTTATCTTCCAGCATTGGCACCCATTGATGATGAACGCCTCCGAGACTTCCGAAGTGATCCCGTTGGTTGCCGCGGTCACCCAGGTGTTCCCGACGGCAAAGGGATAGTAGTCGCATAAGGAAAGGCTTTTCGTCGCGATGGCCAGACTCACGGCGGCGCCGGGAGACAGCAGCGTTCCCGCCGCGGGGTTCTGGCTGACCACACTGCCTTCCGGGACCGTGTCGCTGTACTGCTGCGTCACGGCGCCCACGGCCAAGCCGGCGCCCGTGATTGCCGCCTGCGCATCGGCCTGGGTCTTGCCCGCCACGTCGGGAACGGCCACGGGTTGCGGACCCTGGGAAACGACGAAATTGACGGCTGTGCCCGGAACCATGACGGTGCCGGCGGCCGGATCCTGGCCGATCACGCTTCCCGCAGGCACGGTGGGGCTGTATGCCTGGGTCGTCGTGCCCACGGAAAAACCCGCCCCCGTGATCACGGCCTGCGCGTCGGACTGGGTTCTCCCAACGACATTTGGGACGGCTACCGGCTGCGGACCCTGGGAAACAGCCAATTCCACCGCCGCACCCGGGAGTGCCATCGCGCCGGCGACCGGATTCTGGCCCATCACCAAGCCCGCCGGCACCGTCGCGCTGGACCCCTGCACCACGTTGCCCACGGAGAACCCCGCAGCCAGAATTGCCGCCTGCGCGTCTGCCTGCGACATGCCCACCACGTTGGGCACGGCCACCGGCTGCAGCCCCTGTGATACGATCAGGTTCACCGCCGCATCGGGCGGCGCAAGGGTTCCCGCCGCCGGATCTTGGCTGATCACGCTGCCCGCCGCAACAGTAAGACTGTAGGATTGTGTCACCGTGCCCACAGTGAAGCCCGCGCCGATGATGGCGGTCTGCGCATCCGACTGCGGCGTGCCCGCCACGTCGGGCACCATCGCCAGTTGCGGTCCGAGGGAAGCCAGCAGATTCACCGCCGCACCGGAGGCCGCCGGCGTCTTCGCCGCCGGATCCTGGCTGATTACATTGCCCGCGGGAACCGTCCCGCTGTACGCCCATCGAATGTTTCCCACCTTCAGCCCGCTCAAGAACAGGGCTGCCTGCGCCTGGGCGAGCTGTATGCCTGTGACATCGGGGACAGTCAGGGACGTCGTATTGGAGCATCCGCCAATGGTGGTGGATGCAAACGTGTTTACCAGAGACAGGAGCCGGAGCACCGGATTCTGACTGGTGACGGTGCTTGTGGAACCTGTCGTTGCAGACCCCTGAACATCCACCGAATTCAGGCCGCCCAAGAGCAGGGGATTATCCACCTGAGTCTGTGTGATGTTCGTCGGGTTTGGAACGGTTATGAAAGCCGACTCGGAGCATCCGCCAACCACGGCATATGCAAACAGACATGCCACCGCCAAGCCCAAATGCCGCCACCTAAAACAAACGGACATGACTTTCTCCTTAGGACTTCCATCCAGTGTTGGCGAAGGGCCAACCTGCCAACCACGGCGCACGTCTCAAAATTATAACCCTAAAGCGCGGTCATGGAATATATACATACCCGCGAAGAACGCCGGGTTCCAATTAAGAACAGAAACAGCGCCCTGTCTGCTGAAATTCCGCTTCTTGCCGTGTTTCCGAAACTCCCCGGCCGCTTCACCATTGCCGGTTTTCACGCCGGATCTGGCATTTGCCCGTGCATATGCCCGGTGCGCCGGACATGTCAACCTTGCTTCGGCAAACCGGCCCGGCGGCCGTTCGGTGTGAACATCCGCGAAGAGACGAATAGAGTCACCCGATGGCGGCAGAAGAAAGGCAGGCCAAGGGTCTTGCGCCCATAGCCTGCCCCGTATTGTCAATGCGTTGCCGTGTCGGCCTGCCTCTTCCGAATCCTCCTTGCGCCTGCCATTGCGATCAGGCCGGACAAGGTGCCCAGCCCGAGAAGACCCGTGACCGGCACCCCCCTGATGACCGTAAGATCCGCAGAGGCGGTCGGGGTGTCGCCGTTGACGCGGGCATCGCTCACTTCAACGGTGTAAGTGCCGGAGTCGGCCTCGGAAAGGCCGGATATCGTGTACGATGCCTCGTTGGCGCCGGTAATGGTTGTTGTGCCCTTGCTCCACAGGTAGGTCAACGGCTTGTAGCCTCCACTCGTTTGGACGGTGAAAGTGTGGGAGGCGCCCACCCGCGCCGGACCGCCGGTCGGCGGGGTCGTGATCCGCAGGTGGTCCTCGACGTACAGCGTGGCGCGCAGATCGGCTCCATGCTGGACGCCATCGTAGGTGACAATGCACCAGTAGACGCCGCGGTTTGCCGTTGTCACGCCTCCAAGATCCCACACGGGGTTGCTGGGGCCTTCCTGGATGGTGCCGGAGCCATCGTCCCATTGCCAGTAGAAAGTCGGGGTGATCGGGCCGAAGTCGGCGTCCACGCGGAACGTTTGCGGATCGTCCGTGTAGAGCTGCGCGTCGGCGGGCACCACCGTGAAGCCGTGCCAGTTGTGGATTGTGCACAACGGCGAGGCGCCGCCGGCATACAGGTTCCCTGCTAGGTCGGTAACGCCCGTGCCGGCCACAACGATTCCCACGAACCCGTCGGCGGCGGGGTCATCCATTGTAACCGTCACGGTGTAGTTCGGGTTGGTTCCGGTCACGACAATGGCGCCGGGCAGGGACCCCAAGACCGGCACCACATCCTCTTTGGCAAACGAAGAACCCACGCTCTCGTCGAAGTTCACGCTGAACACCACCTGATCCGCCGAGGTCGGTGTCGGGCCGTCAAGCGTGATGCCTGCCGTGGGCGCATCGCCGTCGAACGGGAACGTGAATGGCGTGGCTGTGGCGATGCTCGAATTGCCGGCATCGTCTGTTGCAACGCCCGCGGGCACCTCGACCGACACCGTGTTTGTGCCGGTGCCCAGGATGTCCACGGTGTAGCTTCCCGGCGTCCCGGAGACGGGCTGGAGGTTGGAAGCCGTGCCGTTTTGCACGAGCACGCCGCCGGGCAGGCTAAACCCGTTGACGTTTTCGCCAAAGGCGATGGTTAGTGTGCGTGCGGTGTTGGTCAGCGTGTTTGACCCGGAAACAACGGGGGCGGGCGGGGTCAAATCCACAGTGAACGTAAGAAGGGTCCCCGCCGCGACCATGTTGCCGACGGGATCCCCCACCTGGTTTGGCACCATGCTGGCGGTATAGACACCGTCGTCCGCGGCGGTCCAGGTCCCGTTCGGCGGGGTCAGCCGGTAGGTGACCGTGAGCGGGCTGTTGTCGCCCGTCGGAATGACCGACAGGAGCTGCGCGGGCTGGCTGAACCCGTTGGTGGGGCTGGTTGCCAGCACGTCCGCGTCGTCCAGCGTGGCCCCCGACACCTTCCAATTGTCGGTATACACCACCTGGAAATCATACACGGCCGGCGGGGACGCCAGGTTTACCCACGCGGGAAAGGTGGTGGCGGCCGCCGTGGGCGCCGAAACGTCCACCTGGAAGGTGCCGAGCGTGTCGCCGAGTATGGCATTGCCGAAGGTGTTCCTGACCTCGCTGTTTTGCAGCAAGATGGTGTAGACACCCGGTTGTGCCGCGCTCCATCCGCCAGCCACAGAAATTTCGTATGCCGCCGTGCGCGGAGTACCGTTGCCGGTGGGCTGCACCGAGACAAAGGTCGCCGGCAGGATGAGACGGTTGGGGTCTTCCACGCGCACATCGTTGTTGTCCAGTGTGGACACGTTGATTGCCGTGTAGTCCGCATAGACCACCGACAACTGGTACGAGGTGTCGCCGGCGTGCGTCGCGTCGACGTCCGGCGCGCTTGCAAGCGTTGCCGTGGGCCGTGCCACATCCACGTCGAAGGTGCCCAACGGGCCATACGCCACGGCGTTGCCGAAGATGTCGAGCACTTTGTCGGCCATTGCAATGGTGTACCTGCCGGCATCCGCCGCGTCCCAATTGCCGCCCGGCGGCACGATTTGATAGGTCACCGTGCGCGGTGTACCGTCGCCGGGCAGGTCCGCCGACATGAACGTGGCCCACTGGCTATAGCCCGGGCCGGTGACGCGAACGTTGCCGGTGGCAAAGCTGGCCGCGCTCACGGCGTTATTGTCCTGGTACAGCACGGCAAACTGG
>CAIXUF010001466.1 GCA_903922535.1 Candidatus Hydrogenedentota bacterium | reverse complement strand
CACCCGTTGACCTGGATGTCGCACATGCTCGACTGCAGCCTGTACGGCATGCATCCCTGGGGCCACCATCTCACCAGTCTCCTCTTTCACGCAGCGGCCTCGGTGCTGCTGTTTCTGGCGTTGAGACTCCTGACCGGGGCGCTCTGGCCAAGCGCGATGGCCGCGGCATTGTTCGCCGTGCATCCGCTCCACGTGGAATCCGTGGCGTGGGTCGCCGAACGCAAGGATGTGCTCAGCGCGTTCTTCTGGATGCTGGCGCTGGGCGCCTACGGCCTGTACGTCCGCCGCGGCGGCGCACTGCGGTATGTTGCCGTGGCGGCGGCCTTCGTTCTGGGGCTCATGTCGAAGCCTATGGTGGTGACGCTGCCATTCGTGCTGCTGCTGCTGGACTACTGGCCCCTGGACCGAATGGACCGCGCCGCCCCCCTGGGGGCCATGTTCCAAAAGACAGCCCGGCTGGTCGTGGAAAAAGTCCCCCTGTTCTTGATAACCGTGCTCTCCTGCCTGAGCACGTATATGATGCAGATGCGCAGCAACAATCTGTCCTTTGGCGCGAAGGTCCCCTTTATGGCGCGGTGCGCCAATGCCGTCGTCGTCTACGTGCTGTACTTGGTGAAAACCGCGTGGCCCTCGGGCCTGGCGGCGTTTTACCCGCATCCGATCACGCGGCCAATATGGCAGGTCGCCGGTGCGGCCGTGGTGTTGGCCGCAATCACCCTGTTCTGCCTGCGCCACGCCCGCCGCCATCCGTACCTGATCATCGGGTGGTTCTGGTATTTGGGAACCCTGGTGCCCGTCATTGAACTCGTGCAGGCCGGGGAGTTTTCCCACGCCGACCGCTACACCTACATTCCCTCCATCGGCGTGTTTATCATGGTTGCCTGGGGTGCGGCCGACTTGGCAGCAGCATGGCATGTGCCCAAGCGCGCGGTGGCCCTCGCATCAGGCGCCGCACTCGCCGTGCTGACCCTGTGCGCGGTTGTCCAAGCCGCCTACTGGCGTGACGACGGGACGCTTTTTGGCCATGCAATAGCCGTTGGGCAGGAGAGCAGCCGCGCTTTCAACAATTTGGGCAAACAGGCCTTTGACCAGGGCCGTTATGACGAGGCCAAGACGTATCTGACAAAGGGCCTGAACCTGAAACCTGATGACACCAGCGTCCTTACCAGCCTGGGTGCGCTCGCCGTAACTGAAAAGCGCTATGAGGATGCCAAGACGTATCTGACGAAGGCGGTGGACCTGAAACCGGATGATGTCAAGACACTCAATAATCTGAGCGCGCTCGCCCTGAACCAGGGACACAGTGACGAGGCCAGGATGTGGCTGACGAAAGTGCTGGAACAGAGGCCGGATCATGTCAGCGCGCTCAACGCTCTGGGAAACCTCGCCATGGACCAGGGCAGGAATGATGAGGCCGGCACTTGCCTGACGAAGGCGCTGAACATTGACCCGGGGAACGTTGGCGTCCTCAACAACCTGGGGAAACTCGCCATTGTTCAGAAACGCTATGATGAGGCCAGGGCGTTCCTGACAAAAGCGTTGGACCTGAACCCGGGGAATGTTGACGCGCTGAACAACCTTGGCGGATGCCTCCTGTATCAGGAACAATACGAGGAAGCCCAGCGCTATCTCCGGAAAGCCCTCGAAATAGACCCGCAAAGCGTCTCTGCCATGACTAATCTGAGTTTGGCGCTAACCAAATTGGGACATCCGGAAGAGGCCAACGGCTATATCAAGCGGGCTAGCGAATTAAGGCCGTCTCACGCGGACGGAAAACAATGAGCAGCTTTGCCTTGATTCTGCTCCCCTGCTTTTTTCGTGTGCCGACCTGTTATCCTTGTCCACAACGTCCTGCTCCTTTGGGGTTGGAGGCTGATGTGACTGTCAGGGGTAAGGAGCGTTACTAACGGCAAGCGCATTGCATTTGTGCGGCAACCTGGTGGTGTGTTGGAGTTGCGAGGCATGGCAAACCCGAAACCGGTCAAGAAAGCCAAACCGTCGGTCAAGAAAGTCGCGGCTCCCTCCGCGGCTGGTGAAACACGCCCGCCGGGACGCATCATCGTGGCGGGCGTTTGTGTCGCCCTCGTCCTCGTGTGCGCCGCCATTTACGGCCAGACGCTTCGGTTCCCTTTCGTGAACTACGACGACAGCCTGTATGTCACGGAGAACCCGCAGGTGCAGGCGGGCCTGACCATGAAGTCCGTCTCCTGGGCGTTTGTGACAGAGAAAGCGCTCTATTTTCATCCCCTGACCTGGCTGTCGCTCATGCTCGACCACAGCCTGTACGGCATGAACGCCGGGGGCTACCATCTCACCAATCTCATCCTTCACGCCGGGTCTTGCGTGCTGCTGTTTCTGGCGCTGCGGCTGCTGACAGGCGCGCTCTGGCCGAGCGCCGCCGTGGCGGCGCTGTTCGCCGTGCACCCGCTCAATGTGGAGTCCGTGGCATGGATTGCCGAACGCAAGGGCGTGCTCAGCACGTTCTTCTGGGTGCTGGCGCTGGGCGCCTACGGCCTGTACCTCCGGCGCCGCGGCACCTTGTGGTATGCCGCCGTCGCGGCGGCGTTTGTGCTGGGGCTGATGTCGAAGCCGATGGTGGTGACCTTTCCCTTCGTGCTCCTGCTGCTGGACTACTGGCCCCTTGACCGGGTGGACTTTGCCGCACCCTTCAACGTTATGGCACGGAAGACGGCCCGGCTGGCCGTGGAAAAGATCCCCCTCTTTCTGATAACCCTGCTCTCCTGCGTGTCCACGTTTGTGATGCAGGCCCGCGGCAACAACATTGATTTCGGGGGAAGAGTCTCCCCGCTGACACGATGCGCCAATGCCCTGGTCGTCTACGTGATCTATGTGGGCCAGACCCTGTGGCCCTCGGGCCTGGCGGCGTTCTACCCGTACCCAACGCGCCCGGTGGCGCAGGTGGCCGGGGCGGCCGTTCTGCTGGCCGCAATCACCCTGTTCTGTCTCCACCAGGCCCGCCGCCGGCCTTACCTGATCGTCGGGTGGCTCTGGTATTTGGGAACCCTGCTGCCCGTCATCGGGCTCGTGGGGATTGGCGACTTCTCCCACGCGGACCGTTACACCTACATCCCGCTCATCGGCCTCTTCATCATGGCGGCATGGGGCGGTGCCGATCTCGCGGCGGCGTGGCATGTGCCCCGGCGCGTTTTGGCCTTTGCCTCAGGCACCGTGATCGGCCTGTTGACCGTGTGCGCGGGTGTCCAGGCCGGCTACTGGAATGACACCGAGGCACTCTTCCGTCATGCCATCGCCGCTGGGCAGGAGAGCGGCGTCGCCTACAACGGCCTGGGCAAATGCGCCATGGATCAGGGGCGCCATGACGAGGCCAGGGAATGTCTGACAAAAGCGCTGGCGTTGAATCCGCGCTTTCCCGGTGCCCTTGTCAACCTGGGCAAGCTTGACATGGATCAGGGACGCGATGACGAGGCCAGGGAATGTCTGTCGAAGGCACTGGACATGAATCCGGGATATGCCTACGGCAGCGCCCTCACCAACATGGGCGCGCTCGCCCTGGACCAGGGGCGCTATGACGAGGCCAGGAACTATCTCACCAAGGCGCTGGACCTGAACCCGAACGATGTCGAGGTCCTCTACGATCTGGGTCTCCTCGCCATGAACCAGGAACACCATGACGAGGCCGCGGCTTTCCTGAAGAAGGTGCTCGACCTGGACCCGCAGTATGTCAAGGCCGTCAACAACCTCGGCGTGGTCGCCATAGACCAGCGCCGCTATGATGATGCCAGGACGTGGCTGAAGAGGGTGCTCGACCTGGACCCCAAAAATGTCAATGCGCTGTACAACATGGGACTGCTCGCCATGAAACAGGACCGCTATGATGAGGCGGGACCCTGGCTCACAAAAGCGCTGGATCTGGACCCCGGAAACGCCAACGTCCTCAGCAGCCTGAGCACCATCGCCGAGGCCCAAGGACACCATGATGAGGCCAAAGCCTATCTGGCGAAAGCATTGGACAGCAACCCAAAAGATGCCAAGACCCTCAACAGCCTGGGCATGATCGCCGTGACCCAGGGACGCAACGAGGAGGCCAGGACCTACTTTACGAAGGCGTTGGAACTGGATCCAAAAGACGCGGAGGTACACTACAACCTCGGCGTGATTGCCAAGGGCGAGAAGCGCTACGACGAGGCCAATGCGCATCTGAAAACGGCGCTGGAACTGGATCCGCGGCATTTCAAAGCCCTCAACAACCTCGGCGTGACCGCCATGGAGCAGGGGCACAACGATGAGGCCGTGACCTGGTTGAAAAAGGCGTTGGAACTCAAGCCGGACCACATCAACGCCCTCATCAACTTGGGAAAGATTGCCATAGATCAGAAGCGCTACGACGAGGCCGATGCGCATCTGAAAAAAGCGCTGGATCTCGACCCCAAGTGTGTCCTCGCGCTGACCAACCTCGGCGTGTGCCTCATGCTCCAGGAACAATACGAGGAAGCCCAACTTCCCCTCAAGAAAGCCCTGGAAATAGACCCGCAACATGTCATTTCCATGAAGGTCCTCGCCGCCATCCTCGCCAAATCGGGACGCCAGGAAGAGGGCAACGAATACCTGAAAAAGGCCGCCGAATTGGAACAGACCCGCGCTGTCGGCAAGCAATAGCCCCCCCCCCCGCCCTTCCCCCTCGTGGCGGACCTGTCTTGACCGCGCCGGCTCTTTCCCCTCACCACCAAGTTGCAGCGGGGAGACAGAGACAAAATCCGTTTCAACATGGATACACAGGATGAACAGGATAAGACAGCAAGAACAGGGTGCTCTTCATCCTGTATGTCCGGACTACCATGTCGGAAAATCGTCGCAAGCCGCGATGATTTTGCGCAATGTGGGGCAGACATTCCTGTCTGCCGTCTTTTCTCCTGGATTCTGGATTCTGGATT
>CAIXUF010001465.1 GCA_903922535.1 Candidatus Hydrogenedentota bacterium | reverse complement strand
CCTTGAACTCCTTCGAATGATTCTTGCGTGCCTGACCCATTTCTTGGACTCCTTCGCGGACATTGTCCGCTTGGCGGCAAGCCGGCTCAAGCCGCCAATTCTTTACTTAGCCACTGTCCAAAAAATGGGGGGAACTTCAGTTCCCGCGTCCGCTCCTCCACTTTCTCTTCAAGCGATGCGGCAAATGCCTTGATGCGCTTCTGGGCGTCCGCGTATTCGCGCGCGAATGACAACGAAACAAATTCCAGGAAAACGGCAAACAAATACCATGGGGCATACCGCAGGAAACCGGAGTCCGAGTCCAAACCATAGAGGCTCCCGACGGCGCTGAGCATCACGCTGGCCATCACAATCATGACCAGGGCGGTCGGCCAGCCGGACGGCAGGCGCCTGACCCGGTTCTTGGGAAGGGTCATCCACACCAGCTCCGGAATGATGAGCACCGGAAACACATGCACCACCGTGTTGCCAAAGCGCAGCGCGCCCAGATACAACAAAAGACCAAGCACCAGATACAGGGGCAGGGTCCATCGAAAGCGTCCCGCAAAAACGAGCTGGAAGAGGCCGAGGCCGCAGACAAGGCTCAGCGGGGTAAATGCCAAAAAGCAGTAATAATAGGCAAGAAGCCATACTGCCCGATCATAATTGTAAATCTCGGAAATGTGCAGCGAGATCAGCGCCAGCGCGCACAGCAGGGCCGTGACGCAGCAGTACAGGTTTTCACGGCGAAGCGGGTAGTTCACATACAGGGCAAGATGAAACAGAAAAAAGACAACCAACGCCACAATCAGGACGATCCGGTGATGCGCATAACCGCGTTCCAGTCCCGCATCCCGGTCAAAGTCATCCAGTGCGCGCCCGTAGTCCCGCATTGCCAGAGAAAACACCTTCGGACTGTCCGGCGGCATGAACAGAATCGGGGAAGGGATATCCGGAATCCAGCGCAGCGCGATCATGTTGCCGGTTTCGAGCGGCACGATGCAGCGCGGAGTGGCCCCCGTTGACGGGTCGGTGCTCTGCGGACTGGCCACCAGTTTGCCATTCAGGAAGACCTGAAGATTGTCCTGGTGCGGGCACGCCTGAAGAACAAGCGGCCGACCGATGCGTTCGGGGGCCAATTCAAGCCTGAAACGAAACCACACCGGCGCAACCGGCCCGGGGGATGCGGAACGGTAGTTCGGGTACGTGAAACTGTCCGCACAGGCCCAGTCATCGTCTTTGAAGTCCCGATCTTTCCAGTCCGGTCCGTCACCAACGCGATAACGGATTAGCGGCGGCGCGACGGGAACAATCCCGGAACCGGAACCGTCCAAGGCATCCATGCCTGCGGTCACGGGACCGGAGACGTTCCCTTCGGCCGGAACGGCGCAAGCCGCCATCCAGCAGAAAAGCACCAAAGCGCCGATTATACGGGCAGCAGTCCGTTTCCCGAAACTTCGCTCCATTTCAACGGTATGCACTGCACGGCCTCCAACAGTTACGCATAACGTCCCCTTTGACGCGGCCAACACTTCATTTTCAGCGATTGTCACTGCTCCATTCTATGGAACGGTACGGGTCCGTTCAAGAATGAGGAATACCGCATCAAGATTGTCTCTGAATTGGCCAGATACCCCTCCATCGGCACGGTTCACCTGATCATCGGGGGAATCCTGCGGTCAAAACATCCCGTTTGTGTTGTTTGACCGGGCATTGACAAAATGTCCATACATGCACTATTATCAAATCGGTAGACTTTAAGGAGAATGACCGTGCATCTATCCAAGAAGACCGTATATGCGCTCCGGGCCGTTTTCGAACTCGCCAAGCGCTACGACAAAGGCCCGGTCACCATCGGCACCATCGCCGAAGCCCAAACACTGCCCGCCCGCTTTCTCGAAAACATCCTGATTCAGCTCAAGAGTGGCGGCATTCTCGACTCCGCACGCGGCAGGGAAGGGGGATACTGGCTTGCGCGGTCGCCGAAAGAAATATCCGTGGGTCAGGTGCTCCGCATCATGGAGATGACCGTTGCCCCCGTGGATTGTCTGGAACACGGACTCAAGGAAAACTGCCCCATGAAGGACAGTTGCGCCTTCTTGCCCATGTGGAAGCGCGGTCTAAACGCGATGCTCGAAGTCTACGACGGAACCTCTTACGAGGATCTCGTCCGCGAACAGGAACTGCTCACCCCCGCGCCGACAACCCCTCCCTGCTCACAATAGTCCCCGCACCCGCCAACCATCGCGTTTTCACCCCTGTCTCGTCCTGACCACAAGTTGACACATGCAGTGTGAGGCACCCATTCCTGTCTGCCGCTTTTTCGTCCTTCGCCCTTCGCCCTTCGCCCTTCGTCACCAGACCCCAGACCCCAGACCCTCAAGTCACCGGCGGGTACTTCTTCAGCTTCAGCGCCAGCCCCTCCTGATACCCGGTCTCAACGGCCACGCGGTTCACTTCCTCCGTGCCGCGCGGCGCCCGCGCCAGCACCGCCGTCAGCAGCGCATCCAGGGGAACCACATTTGTGATGGCGGCAATGGCTCCCAGCGAGATCACATTCGCCACCATGACATTCTTGAGCTGCTCCTTCGCGATGCGCGTGAAGGACAGCCCGTAATAGTCCTCCGTGGGGACCCTGCTTACCAGCGTGTCGTCAATCACCAGCGTTCCGCCCTTCTTCAGGTCGGGGTAGTACTTGTTCAGCGACTCCTGCGTCATTGCGAGCAGCAGGTCCAGCTTGAGCGCCTTGGGATAGTAGATCTCTCCCGTGGACACGACCACATCCGACTTCGACGCGCCGCCGCGCGCCTCCGGCCCGTAGGACTTGGTCTGGATCACGCTCTTGGCCGGGTCGGAGCCGATGGCTTCGGCCAGCAGCATCGCCGCCAGCACCAGCCCCTGCCCGCCCGAACCGGACAGGCGTATCTCGAAGCGGTCCTCGGGAATCTTCACATCAAGAAGCGAGACGGTGCTCATGCCTGTTTTCCTTTTGCCAGGGAGTCGATCAGTTTTTGGTACTCGTCGCACAGTTCCGTCTTCTCCGTGTCACGGTGGATGATTCCGGTCGGAATCATGTCCTTCGTTTCCTCATCGACCATGTTGGCGTTCTTGTCCTGCACCGACGCCTTCTCCTGGAACATCCGGAGCAGTTGCGTCGCCTGACCCAGGCGGTTGAGCCGGCCGTAATAGGTGTGGCAGTTCGAAATCACCTCCACCAGCGAAAAGCCCCGGTGCTGGATGGCCTCCATGATCAGCCGGTCCATTTGCGTCGTGTGGTACACCGTCGTACGCGCGATGAACGACGCCCCCGCGCCCCGCGCCAGGTCGCAGGCCTCGAAGGGCTTCTCCGTGCTGCCGTACGGCGTCGTCGTGGCATGGGCGCCCGGCGGCGTGGTCGGCGATATCTGGCCGCCCGTCATGCCGTAAATGTAGTTGTTGATGAGGATGGTCGTGATGTCAATGTTGCGGCGGCACGCGTGAATCAGGTGGTTGCCGCCGATGGACAGCGAATCGCCGTCGCCCGTGATGACAATCACCTTCAGATCCGGCCGGGAGAACTTCACCCCCGTCGCAAACGCGAGCGCCCGTCCGTGGGTGGTGTGCAGCGCCTGAAAATCCAGATACACCGGCATCCGGCTGCTGCAGCCGATGCCGGACACCAGGACAACATTGTCCCGCGGGATGCCCAGTTTGTCGATCGCGCGTATCAGCGAGGTGGCCACCACCCCGTTTCCGCAACCGGGACACCACATGTTGGGAAATTTCACATGCGGGCGCAGGTACCGCAGTACAACGTCCGACTCCTGCCGCGCGCCGGCTTCTTTGGCCGCTGTGGTCATGTGCGCACCTCTTCTATCTTCTCCAGAAACTGCATTGGAGTGAATATGTCCCCGTCGTAGCGAAGCAGGGAATGAACCTGACCGCCCGCAGGGGCGACCCGCTCCACTTCCCCGACTATCTGGCCCATGTTCAGTTCGGCAACGATGATGTGGGCGCACTTTCCCAGAAGCTCGCTCAGCTTCTTCAGCGGGAACGGCCACACCGTCTGCAACTGCACGAAGCCCACCTTCACACCGGCGTCGCGGGCGAGTTTCACCACCTGCAGCGCCGTGCGCGACACGGACCCGTACGAGACGATGGCAATTTCGGCGTCGTCCATGTACTCGGTCCGCACCCTGCAAATCTCGTCCTCATAATCGGCGATCTTGTTCCTCAGCTTGTCCAGCTTGCTGACAACCTCGTCCGGCTTGTCCGTCGAAAACCCGTGGACGTCGTGCGTCAGGCCCGTGGCAAACCACCGGTAGCCCTCGCCATAGGACGGCATCGGGTTCACACAGTTCCTCGTCGGCCCATAGGCCAGGTAGGCCGAAGGCGTGCAGGTCGGCTTGGTTCGGTTGAAGACCTCGCACTCGCCGGGCTCGGGAAACGAGACCATCTCCTGCATGTGGCCGACCACCTCGTCCATCAGAACCGTCACGGGCGTCCTAAAACGCTCCGCGAGATTGAACGCGCGCACGGTCTCGGTGAAGGTGTCCGCCACGGTCGACGGCGCCACGGCAATGGCCGTGTAGTCGCCGTGCGTGCCCCACCGCACCTGCATCGTGTCCGACTGGCTCACCTTGGTGGGCAGCCCCGTCGAGGGGCCGCCCCGCTGCACGTTCACGATGACGCAGGGGGCCTCCACCATGTACGCGTAGCCGATGTTCTCCTGCATGAGCGAGTACCCCGGCCCCGAGGTCGCTGTCATGGCCTTCGAGCCGGCCATGGCCGCGCCGACCACGGCGCTGATGGAGGCTATCTCATCCTCCATTTGGATGAAGTGCCCGCCCAGTTTCGGAAGCTCCCGCGCGCACCCCTCGGCGATTTCCGTGGAAGGCGTGATCGGGTATCCTGCGTAAAAACGCATCCCCGCATAAAGCGCGCCGCGCATGCAGGCCATGTTTCCCATGACCAGTTGTCGGTCTCCGCGAGCCATAAACTGCTCCTTCTGCAAGAGTCTCTGCTGTCTTACCTGTAATTCGACTTGATCGCAAAGTCGGGGCAGTGCGTCCAGCAGGCGCCGCATTGAATGCAGTTCTCCTCCTGCGCCACCACCGGCTTGCCGTCCCCGTCCGCCGCAAGCACGCCTTGCGGGCAAAGGGATATGCAAATGTTGCAGGCCTTGCACCAGGCCTCGTTGACACTCACCGGGGCCGGACCCTGGGAATAGTCGATTTTGCTTTTCCTGATGGGCCTTGTCTTCGGTTCAACAACAGCCGCCGTCTTGTTCATTCCGTGACATCCTTCTTGTAGAGTGAAAGTCCTGGACACACAACCATTTCTGGAACTACGCTTTCTTCAATCGCATGGCTGGAAAAGGCATCCGCCGTGGACTGCGCTTTGGCGCAGCCGTTGCCGTTGCCGTTGCCGTTGCGCCGCGTCCCGTCGGATATCTTGTCCGGCCAGCCGTTTATGCGCGCCAACGCCTGCTTCACCAGCGCGGGCAATTCTGTCGGGGACCCCGCCACCGGCACTCCGGCCGCCCCCAGCGCCGCGATCTTGTCCGCGGCCGTGCCGCTGGTTCCCAGGATGATGGCGCCCGCATGGCCCATCCGCTTTCCCGGGGGCGCCGCCGTTCCCGCGATGAAGCCCACAACGGGCTTGGTCATTTTCTCACGTATGTACTTCGCCGCCGCCTCTTCATCCGCCCCGCCAATTTCCCCGATGAGCACCACCGCCTCCGTCTGATCGTCCTGCTGGAACGCCTCCAGGCAGTCCACAAAGCTCGTTCCAATCACCGGGTCGCCGCCGATCCCGACGCAGGTTGACTGCCCCAGTCCGGCGGACGTCAGCGCCCAGATCGCCTCGTACGTGAGCGTTCCCGAGCGCGAAACCACACCCACATTGCCCGGGGTCACGATGGCTCCCGGCATGATGCCCACCTTCGACGCGCCCGGCGTGATCAGGCCGGGGCAGTTGGGGCCGATAAGGCGCGCGCCCGACTCCTTCACGTGCTGGTAGGCCTTCATCATGTCATTGGCCGGAATCCCCTCGGTGATGCACACGATGAGCGCGATGCCGGCATCCGCCGCCTCATAGATTGCGTCCGCCGCAAACGCGGGCGGCACGTAGATCACCGACGTGTTGGCCCCCGTCGCCGCCACCGCATCCTCCATGCTGTCAAAAACGGGGATGCCCGCCACCTCGGTGCCGCCTTTGCCGGGCGTAACACCGCCCACCACCGCCGTGCCGAAGGCCTTCATCTGCTGCGCATGGAACGAGCCCTCGCGGCCCGTTATCCCCTGCACTATCACTCTCGTCCGCTTGTCTATGAATATGGCCATGTTCAACCGCCTTTCACGAAGTGCCGCTATGCCGTTACCGGCACCCCGGCGAGTTCTATGGCTTTTCTGACTGCTTCGTCGAGCGTTGCCGCACAGGGCAGGTTCATGTTCGCAAGAATGGCCGCGGCCTCCTTTTCGTTCGTGCCGACCAGCCTGATGACCACGGGAACCGTCGGGCCAAGCTGTTCAAAAGCCGCCACGAGGCCGTTGGCCACATCGTCACACCGGGTGATGCCGCCGAAGATGTTGATCAGTATCGCCCGCACCTTCGGGTCCGAAAGGATGATGCGCATCGCCGAAACCACCTTGTGGGGGTTCGACGATCCGCCGATGTCCAGAAAGTTTGCCGGCTCGCCGCCGTAGCGCTTGACCAGGTCCATCGTGGCCATGGCAAGTCCGGCCCCGTTCACGATGCAGCCGATGGTCCCGTCCAGCTTGACGTACGAAAGGTCCGCTTCGCGTGCCGCCACTTCCGAGGTCTCCTCCGCTTCCAGATCCCGCATGCCCGCGATGCGCCGCTGACGGTAAAGCCCGTTGTCATCCACCGTAATCTTCGCGTCAAGCGCGACAATCTCACCCCGAGAATTGGTGATAAGCGGGTTGATCTCCGCCAGCGAGGCATCCAAATCCCAAAACACATCACTCAGCTTCGTTAGAATGTCCGCCGCCTGACGGACAAGGGCGGGCACCTGGTAAAGCTTTTGGGCCAGATTGCGCGCCTGATACGGACGCAGGCCAACCGCCGGGTCGATCGCCAGCCGGTGAATCTTCTCCGGTGTCTTCGCCGCGACCTCCTCAATGTCCACGCCGCCCTCCGGGGAAACCATGATCACCGGCCGCTTCGTGGCCCGGTCCAGCACAATAGCCGCATAGGCCTCCGCCACAATCTCCTCAGCCGCCGTGACAAGGACTTTGGTCACAGTCAGACCTTTGATGTTCATGCCCAGAATCTTTGCCGCAACCGCTTCGGCCGCAACGGTATCCGCGGCATACTTCACGCCCCCGGCCTTGCCCCGTCCGCCCACATGCACCTGCGCCTTAATCATCACTGGCCGTCCAATGCGCCGCGCTATCTCCGCCACTTCTCCGGGGCTGGTCGCCACCTCCCCCTCCGGGACTGGAATGCCATACTCGGCAAAAAGCTGCTTGGCTTGGTATTCATGGATTTTCATGCGCATTTTCCCCTGTCCGTTGGATAAGCCCTTGGTGCTGCTTCTTTTATATCAGTTCTAATTAATTCCGCTATGTCATTTGCAGTCATGGGAAGAATAGGTTCCCGCTTCGAGCACAAATGAATAGTACTAGCCAATTCAGCAATTGACATCCGTACTGGACGCGGGATTCTTTGGGGGGGGAGTAGGGGAAAAGCACATAGAACACCGCATTCTTGTGCAAATTCGACGGGGGGAACGATCGCGTCCAAATCGTCGCTGCACCGCCATCCTTCACCGGTCAAGTCCATACTAAAGAACAGGTTAAGCGGCGAACACGTCTGAATTTTCCCTTGGTGGACATCTCCGCCCCTGTCCAGATCATCCGCTTCAATCATCCTGCCGTTCTTAAGCCTCATTGCGAAATACCTGTTGTTCATGCCCGGAATCTACATAACATCGGTAGACATTACCAGAATTAGTAACGCCAAGACCTCCCCCCAGAATTCCGAAGCCGCAGAAAAACTCACCCTCCTGCTGCAACAGGGCAAAGTGACAGGGCTGCCACCACGTCTTGTTTGCTGTTGCATATTGCTGAGCAGTAGCGTGCAGCGTATTCCACCATTCATCCTGAAAAAGGCAGTTGGGTTGGCCGGGACAATATTTGGATCATGGACCCT
>CAIXUF010001464.1 GCA_903922535.1 Candidatus Hydrogenedentota bacterium | reverse complement strand
CGTCCAGGACAGTCCGCCGTCCTGCGCGGGGGCCGCACCCATCCAGAGCACGTCGGTGCCGTTCTCGGCCAGAAGAACTGCCACGGCGCCCGTCAGGTCCGCCTGCGCGTTCCACGTGATGCGCTGCGGCTGGCCCTCCACCCACGTCTCGCCGCCGTTCGGAGAGGTCAGCGTCAGCGGGGGCGCGATAATCGTGAACACGCCGTCGCTCAGGTCCTCTATCGAGTTGTCGTCGCCCGAGATCATATGGACCCTGTATGCGCTGCCCGGCGTCACCGACGCGGGAACCGTGTACGCCAGCGTTCCGGCCGAGGCCGCAACCGCGCCAACCCAGACCGTGTCCGCGCCGCCGGCGTTCAGCAGGATGGCCACCGCGCCCGTCACGCCCACCGTGTTCCATGTGATGTTCTGCGTTTCGCCCTGGATCCACAGCTCGCCGCCGTTCGGCGAGGTCACCTTCAGCGGAAGCACCGGCGCGGACGCGATCGTGAATGTCGCATCGCTCAGGTCCTCAACCGCGTTGTTGTCCCCAGAGATCACATGGATTTTATACGTGTTGCCCGGTGCCACCGAGGTCGGAATCGTCCAGGCCAGTTGCCCTGACGAAGCCGCCGCCCCGCCAATCCATGCGGTATCCTTGCCGTTATCGCTCAAAAGGACTCCCACCGCACCGGTCACACCGGTTTCGCTCCAGGTGATGGTCTGCGCGCCGCGCTGCAGCCAGATCTCGCCACCGTTCGGGGAAGTCACGGTGAGGCTGAGACATGGACCGCTGGCAACCACCAGGTTAACCGCGCTGCCGTACAACGCCGACCCACCCGTCGGGTTCTGGCTGATGACATTACCCTCCGCAACTGTGTCGCTGCACGCCGTCGTGACCGAACCGACGGTCAGGCCGACGGCAACCACCGCCGCCTGTGCCGCGGACTGCGCCATGCCGGTCACATTGGGCACCAGCACCTCGCACAGGCCCGCCGAAACAGTCAGCGTTGCCGTGCAGGTGGCGAAGTTGCCCGCGTCATCGGTCACGGTCAGGGTCACGGTGGTGTCGCCCCGGCCAACGGTGGTGCCCGCCGCCGGCGACTGGGTCACGGTCAGGCTTGCGTCAACATTGTCTGTTGCGATGATGCCCGCCGTGAAGTCGGGCACCGGTGCCCGGCAGGAGCCGTCCGCCAAAACGGTACGGTTCGCCGCGCAAGTCGTGATAAGCGGCGGGCGCGTGTCCGGAAGGATCACTTTGGTTTCATAGGCCCCCATGTCAACACCCGCGCCCTGGGGGCGCGCCGTTCCGAGGATGTCCGTGGTGGGCGCGCCGGCCGCAGTGCCTGTGTCAATGCACGGAGAACCCGTTTGAAGTTGCAGGTCGCCTTCGTTGGCACGCACAAACAGCGGGTCCGCACTGATGTTTCTCGTACCTGTGTACCCCCCCTGTATGCAGGAATACACCACCAATGGTGTGGAATCCGCATCAAGATTGTATATTTCCGCCCCGGAATATGCGGTGTCACCCCAGAGGATACAGTTCGTCAACTCCGGCGATGAGCCCATGTTGCATATTCCACCGCCGCCGATACCGACGGCGGAGTTGCCTGTGAAAGTGCAATTTGTCATCGTGGGCGAAGAGGAGGCGCCGTTAACCATTCCGCCGCCGTAGTAACCAGCCGAGTTGTGCGCGAAAACACAGTTTGTCAACGCGGGCGAAGAAGAGGCATTGAACATCCCCCCCCCCACGCCGTATGCATCGGCGGCGGAGTTGGCCGTAAACGTGCAGTTCGTCAGTGCAGGCGAAGAAGAGGCATTGAACATCCCCCCGCCGACTCCGCCGTAGCCGTCGCTGGCTGAATTGCCCGCGAACACGCAGTTTCTCACTGTCGGTGAAGCAGAGGTGTTAAGCATCCCGCCGCCGCCCTCGGGAGCGGATCCCCGGGTAATGGTGAAGCCGTCCAACAAGGCCGCATCAGAACCGACCACGCAACGGCGTGCATTTTCCCCGTCAATGACGGTGACATTCGCCAACCAGTCGCGCTGGTCGCCCGATGTCTCTGTGCCCGCAAACCCGCCATACAGATTTACCCCTGGCCGCATCATTACCACAAAGTCACTGCCGGCAACATAGGTGCCCGCGGCAACCCATACCTCGCCACCCGTCGCTGCCGCCGCACCCACTGCGGATTCAATGTCCCGGAACGCGGTGGCCCAGGAAGCTCCATCCCAGGGTCCGGCGCTGTTATGCGCATCGACACGGAAAGACACCGCCCCCACGGCAAACTGTGCTCCAACGGAAATGTCCGCACTGACATTCGTGTCCTGGCGCGTCGCACCAGCCACACCGTCGCTCCACTGGACAAAGTGCCAGCCAATGTCCGCCACGGCTGTCACCATGGTGCCGCTTGCGCCCTCGTCCAACGACTGCGTTGTCTTTCCGAAAACACTCCCGTGTCCGCCTGCGTCATAGGTCAGCGTATGCCCCGGGGCGAACTCGGCCGTCACGGTAATGTCATCGGTGACGCGCGTCTCAATGCGCGGGTTCCGGGCCGACCCGTCGCTCCATTGAACGAAACGGTAGCCGGAATCGGCCACAGCCTTGACGGGCGTGCCACTGCCTTGATACTCGATCGTCTGCAGCATGTCGCCGGTGATCCTTCCGTGTTCGCCCGCCCTGTATGTCAGCAGGTACGACATGATCACGAAGTTCGCCGTCACTGTCTTGTTGCCATCCATAAAGATCCGGAAACATGGGGACGTGCTGGAAGCGTCGCCGCCCCACCCGAGAAAAGACAGGCCCGGGGACAAGACGGCAAAAAGAGGGACTGTCTCGCCGCGAACAAAGGAATGCACGCCCACGGACGGTGTCGTGGCGCCCTGGCCGGCGTGGGAAACCCGCAGTGCAAGGGAGACAATGTCACCCGGCGCAACGGACCCCTCGTAGGCGCCCATGTCAACGCCGGCACCCCGGGGTCGGGGCATCCCGCGAATATCCGAGGGCGGGGCTCCCTCCGCGGTGCCTGTGTCAATGCACGGAGAACCCGCCCGAAGCTGCAGACTGCCGCCGTTGGCATCCACAAACAGGGGGGATACGCTGACATTTCCGGTGCCTGGGTAGTCACCCTGGATGCATGAATAGGTCACCAATGATGCAGAAGACGACTCGTCAAGTATTTCCGCCCCGAGGGATGCGGTGTCACCCCAAAGGATGCAATTCAGCAATGCGGGGGAGGAAGAGTAGTTGTACATTCCCCCGCCGCTGTCGGTCGAGTTGGCAGAGAACGTGCAGTTCTTCAACGTCGGCACAGACTCCACGTTGCACATTCCGCCACCGTAGTAGACAGCCGAGTTTCCCGCAAACACGCAGTTTGTCAAACTCGGGAAAGAAGAGAGGTTCAGCATTCCGCCGCCGCTGTCGGCCTTGTTGTCTTTGAACACGCAGTTTGTCAGGATTGGGAAAGACAACGCGTTGCCGATCCCGCCGCCGTAATAGCGGGCCGAGTTCCCTGCAAACACGCAGTTTGCCAGTATCGGCGAAGAAGACATGTTTAGCATCCCGCCACCGCCATCTCCGGAAGCATATCCCCGGGTAACGGTAACACCGTCCAGCAGGGCTGCATCCGAACCGAGCACGCAACGCCGAACGTTTTCCCCGTCAATGGCGGTGACATTCGCCGACCAATTGCGCTGATCGCGGACTGTTTCCGTGCCCGCAAACCCTCCATAGATGCCCACTCCGGGCTGCATCGTCACCACCGGATCAACCGCGGTAGTGTAAATCCCCGCGGTAACCCACACCTCTCCACCCGTCAGCACGGCCGTGTCCAGAGCCGACTGTATGTCCTGAAACGCCGTCGCCCAGGTTGATCCATCCCAGGGCCCCGTGGTGTTTTCCGCGTTGACGCGGTAGCTAACCGCCCCTTCGGCGAACTCGGCAGTGACGGAAAGGTCCGTCGTTACGTTCATGTCTTGGCGAAACGTGACTGTCACTCCGTCGCTCCACCGAACGAAGCGCCACCCCGTGTCCGCCACGGCAATCACCGGCGTGCCGCTTCCGCCCTCGTTTAGCGCCTGGGACGTCGCTCCCCAAACGCTCCCATGTTCCCCCGCGGCGTAGGTAAGGGTGTGAACAACAGCAAACACTGCCGTTACCGTGATGTCACCCGCCACATTCACATCCTGGCGCGGGTTTTGCGCCGAACCGTCGCTCCATTGAACAAAACGGCAGCCGGAATCGGCCACTGCCTCAACCCGGGCGCCATTGCCCCCGTACGCCACCGTCTGCGGCGAGTCGCCGGTGACTGCCCCATGTTCCGCCGCCAAGTAGGTCAGTGTGTATGTTTGGGTCGCGAAGTTCGCTGTCACAGTTCTGTCCCCGTCCAAGACAACCCCGCTATCCGGAGACACACTGGAAATGTCACCGCTCCAGCCGGCAAACAGCCTGCCGGTGGATGGAGCGGCAAACAGAGAGACATAGTCGCCGCGAACAACCGAATGCACCCCCTCTGAAGGCTTCGTCTTGCCGTATCCGGCCGGGAAAACCTGGACCGTCAGCATGACAATATCACCCGCCGCAACAAACCCCTCATAGGCGCCCATGTCGACACCGGCACCCTGCGGGCGCGCGACCCCGCGAATATCCATGGCCGGGGCACCCGCCGCAATGCCTGTATCAATGCAGGGAGAACCCTCTTGAAGCTGCATGCAGGCGCCTCCGACATACACAAACAATGGGTCCGCGCTGATGTTCCCGGTGCCGATGTATCCCCCCTGAATGCACGAATACGCCACCAACGGACTGGAAGAATCATCATGGTTGAAGATCTCCGCCCCGGAGAATACAGCATCACCCCAAAGAATGCAGTTCGTCAACATCGGGGAAGAGGATTCCGCGTTGAACATCCCCCCGCCGAAACCGCTGTCGCGGCCGTTGGCCGAGTTGTCAGTGAACGTGCAGTTCATCAGCGTCGGAGATGCGTAAGCGAGGTTAAACATCCCGCCGCCCAAGCCGCTGTCGAGGCTGTTGGCCGAGTTGCCCGTGAACGTGCAGTTTGTCAGCGTCGGGGAAGACGAGTCTGCGTTGAACATCCCGCCGCCGAAGCCGCTGTTGTAGCCATTGGCCGAGTTGCCCGTGAACGCACAGTTCGTCAACGTCGGGGAAGACGAGTCCGCGTTGAACATCCCGCCGCCGAAGCCGCTGTCGTAGCCATTGGCCGAGTTGCCCGTGAACGTGCAGTTCATCAGCGTCGGAGAAGACGAAGAATTGAGCAGTCCGCCTCCGCCATTATCGGCCGAGTTGCCCGTGAACGAACAGTTCTTCACCGCGGGCGAGGAATAGTAGTTGGACATTCCGCCACCGTCGTCCGCATACCCCCTGGTGACGACAAAGCCGTCCAACACAGCCTCATTCGAGCCGACCACACACCGGCGCGCATTCTCCCCATCAATGGCGGTCACATTCGCCAACCAGTCGCGCCGGTCAAGGACTGTTTCCGCGCCCGAAAACCCACCATAGAGACTCACCCCAGGCCTCATCAACACGACAGGATCATTTGCGGCAACGTAGATGCCTGAGGCCACCCATACCTCCCCCCCTGTCACCGAGGCCGCATCCACTGCCGACTGAATATCCCGAAACGCCGTGGTCCAGGCTGCGCCATCCCAAGGTCCAACGGTATTTTGCGCGTTGACACGGTAGACCATTACCCCGCCAATGGCTGCCATTTTCTCCACACTCGTCGAGACCGTGCTGAGACTGCCGTCGCTGCCGACGCCGACGCGCCCCCGCGCAGCGATGGATGGCTGCAAGGCGCTCATGCTGCTGCCTGTGATGGTGGCGGTGCTGCCAAGCCCGGAATCGAGCGTCTCGAAGCTGCCACCTGTGACGGCACCTTTCGAAGTCATCTTGGGCGCGGTGCATCCCGTCCCTGCTTCGCCTGATGTCATCTTAAACGGGACCGGGGGCATGTCCGCCGAACCGGAGCGATCAACTACCTGGTCCATAGTCCCCCCCGAAACGGGGGGGGCGTCGAATCGGACATAATCTCCCCAAGAACGATATCCCTTGCTTTTGAACTGACCGCCTTTGGGGACCGCCGTCCATGGGGCCGTAAGGGTATCCACATAACGCGCAACATCCCCGCAACCCGCATTGGGATTCCATAAGGCCTCCACACTGTCGTCGCCAAAAGTGCGGACGTGGTGCTTGCGCGCCTTCGTCCCCACTTTCGTGAACTCATCCCCCAGATGCGGGCCCCATGGCCTT
>CAIXUF010001463.1 GCA_903922535.1 Candidatus Hydrogenedentota bacterium | reverse complement strand
GGGAAGCAGTTCATGACCGAGCAACAGACCCAGGAGATGGCGAGCGTCTGCGGCGGGATTAAGGGCCACGGCTTGCTGGATTACGTCGCGGCGTGGTTCCTCCGGGCGGCTGAATATATCCAAGGCACGCGCTGCGTGGTGGGGTTCGTCTCGACCAATTCCATCAGCCAGGGCGAACAAGTCGGCGTGTTGTGGGGAGCTTTGTTCGCACGTGGCCTCAAGATTCACTTTGGCCATCGGACGTTTCCCTGGGGAAGCGATGCGTGCGGCCAGGCGCGTGTCCACGTGGTTATCATCGGTTTCGGCGCCTTCGACACGCACCCCAAGCACATTTACGATTCCGAGTCGGTGGCTGGTCCCTCCGACACGAAGACAGGGCCAGAGCAACCAGCGGAAACCATCCTTTCGGTCGTGGAGGCGGCCAATATCAGCCCTTATCTGGTGGCGGGGCCGGATCTTTGCATTGCGGCTCGCAGCAAGCCTCTCTGTGCTGTGCCCGAGATCGTCTTCGGCAGCATGCCCAACGACGGCGGTTATCTCTTGTTCACCAAGTTCACCAAGGACCTATTTCTGAAGCAGCAGCCCGAGGCCGCCAAATACCTGCGGCGCTTTGTGGGCGCCGAAGAGTTCCTGAAGGGCAAGGAGCGTTGGTGCCTTTGGCTAGACGGCGAAAATCCGGCGGAGTTTCGGCGCATGCCAGCGGTCAAGGACTGCATGGACGCTGTGGAAATCTATCGGAAGAATAGCGACCGGGAGACCACGAAGAAGCTGGCAGCTTCCTCTGCGTATTTCGCGGAAATCCGGCAGCCAGAGACTTCCTATCTGCTTATCCCCTCGGTTTCCAGCGAGCGGCGCCGTTACATTCCGATTGGTTTCATGCGTCCGGAAATCATCGCCAGCAATCTGGTGCTGCTGGTTCCCGGTGCCACGAACTATCACTTCGGCGTCCTCTCCTCCGCGATGCACATGGCTTGGGTCCGTCAGGTGTGTGGGAGGCTGAAGTCCGACTACCGCTACTCGAACAGAATCGTCTATAACAACTACCCTTGGCCGCAGCAAGTCAGCGAGGAACAGGCAGGCCGGGTGGAGGAGTTCTCACGGCGCATCCTAGAGCTTCGAGTTGAATTGGGTGACGGCCGCGCCGGTTTTCTTCCGGTCAAGAAGAAGGATCAGCCCTCCGCTTCACTGGCCGATCTGTACGATGGTCAGAGTATGCCGCGGGAACTGCAAAAGGCTCACGCGGAACTCGATCGCGCAGTGGATCGGTGTTACCGGAAAGAACCCTTCACCAGCGAACGCCAGCGCGTCGAATTCCTCTTTGCCCTGTACGAGCAGCTTACGGCCCCCCTGATGGCGGCGTCCCGGAAACCCAAGCGCAAAACTTCGGCGGCCTGAGAACTCCTGGTCCGCATGGCTCCTGCAAATCCCCACAGACCCGCACGTCCAAGATGGCGTTCCGTCGCCGCATGCTGCGTTGCGTTGTTCGGCCTGACGTTTGCCCTCCACTACGCTTGGTCCTGGGTGGCGACACCGAGAAACCTCGCTCGCCAAATCGCTGAGGCGGACCGCGCGATGGTCGAGGACGGGCCAAGGCGCATGGCCCTGACGGGAACGGAGGTCCGGCGGTTAGTCCAGGCCGTCTCCTCCGCCAGGCGCGACCGAAACAATTATCCCGCCATCTTCAGCACCTCGATCGAGTTCTATCGCGGCACCAATTTCTTGAGCCGTATCCAGTTTCAGGACCGCCTGTTCTGGGCGGGTCGGGAGCAATACAGCGAGGGCACGGGTTTCTTGAGGGACCTCAACCAAAGGTTCTGGGAAATCAACAAATTTCAACAGTAGGCATCGTTCCTTGTCCGAAACGAGACCCAACCCTCATCCCTTACGCGGGGCTATGCTCAGGGTCAGCTCACGATCAGATTAACCTGACGCCTAACCGTTCTGCTTCGGTGTGGTTCGGTGCTTTCCCTGAGGTTGGGCTTCAGGTTCATGGGTTGC
>CAIXUF010001462.1 GCA_903922535.1 Candidatus Hydrogenedentota bacterium | reverse complement strand
GTCTTTGCGCCTCTGCGTTGGAAAGGCTCCATGACATGGCTGTTCTTCCGAAACAAGAGATGGGTACTTTCTCGCTCGCGTACGCGATGATTTCCGGTCATCAGACAAAGCTCATGGATTTCCCGAATGTCGGCTTAACGGCGTTGCACGAGGAGAGATGAACATGACTGAGACCAAAGAATCTTCTCCCCGCAAGAGATTGTTTGACGAGTTGGCCAAACGCTTTGCTGGCAGCCCCGAGATCTTTTTCAACGCGATCCAAATGTCTGGCTTCCCTGTCGCTAACCTGAACAGGAATACCGCGACACAACTGTTTGGTAGCTTTATCGACGAATGCGGGAAACAGGGCCAAAATTCTCTCCTTGCCGCGTTTCGTGCTCTGAGCGAAGTCTGTCCCTCTAGTAAACTACTGGAGGCGATATCCGAGCGCCTCGGGCAAGTGGGCATGCTCAATGACTTCTGGACGGAAATTGTTGCGACAATTGGGGCAGCACCAGACGCGACCACCAAGAAGAAGACGGCCTCCGCGGGACAGCCGAAGGAGGGGGCAACTGTCACGTGGCTGCATATCACGGATCTGCATTGCGGCTTGGACAATAGCGGTTGCTTGTGGGATTTGGTCAAAGACAGCTTCTATAATGACCTGAAAAAGGTGGTCGAAAAGCGATGCGGAGGAATTGACATCGTTTTTTTCACCGGCGATCACGTCCAAGCGGGCACTAAGGACCAATATGTAAAGCTCGAAAAAGAGCTGAGCGAACTGTGGGCATTTCTGAAGGCTCTCGTTCCTGAAAAGACCCCCATCCTGATTCCGGTGCCGGGCAATCATGACCTGGAACGGCCCGATCTAACAACAGCTCAGGCGATAGTGGCTGATATCGAGAATCCAGCTCTTGCAGGTACATTCTGGAGCGCCGCTAGCCATCCTCACCGGCAAGCGATTGCAGACGCCTTTAAGAACTACTCCCAGTGGACCGCCGCGTTGCCCTTTCGCACGCTACCGAACACACATGCCGGTTTGCTGCCGGGCGAGTTTGCCGCGACCGTTCCCGTGAACGGCTTCAACATCGGGATCATGGGACTCAACACGGCGTTTATGCAATTGACCCCGGGAGACTATTCTGGCAGACTACTGGTCAATGGAAGCCAAGTGACGATCCTGCAGCCGCGGCCGGGAGAATGGGAAAGAAAACACGACCTCAGGTTTCTGCTGTCGCACCACCCGCCCGAATGCATGTCCGCTCCAGCACTCAAAACGCTTGAAATGGACATTGCGCCCGCGGGCAGGTTCCACTTGCACCTCTTTGGCCACCTGCACGAGAATCGGGCAATTGGACAAGCCGTTGGAGGCGCAAACCCGAGAAGGCATTGGCAAAGCGCCTCCCTTTTCGGCTTGAAGAAATTCGTGGGCGGCACCACCGGAGAACTGGACCGACAACATGGGTACATGATTGGCAAGTTTGAACTTGGAGCCGATGGCGTGGGTGGCCTGACCATGTGGCCCCGCGCAATGACGTCGATTGAACACGTAGGCTATAAAGTGGGTCCTGATTCCGCCAAGTTCGTGCTTAACGAGGATACGGAAGCAACGTCGGCGTCGCCTGAGTTGTTTAGGCTGTGACGCAAGAGACTGAGGACGAAAAATGCAGACGAAGACTGGACCCACCCCGCAGAAAAGACTGCTAAGCGAGTTGATTCATCTTTTCGCGGGTTCCTCCGAAACCTTCTTCGATGCCATAAAGAACTCTGGCTTCCCTTTTGGCAACCTAAAGACAGGTATTGCGGCCCATCTGTTTAGTAGCTTTATCGACGAATGCGGGAGACAGAAGAAAGAAACGCTCCTTCCTGCGTTTCGTGCTTTGAGCGAAGCCGCTCCCGTGAGCAAACTTCTGGAGGCAATAGTCAAGGGCATCGAAGCAGCGGACGACGTCAATGACTTTTTTGAAGAGATTGTTGCAAGAATCCCGGCACCAGTAGACTTAGCGCCCGATGCGCCCGTGGTTACGCCTGCTGGCGTTACGCCCAATAACAGGCTTCAGGAATGGCAGAGAGAGCGGATACGCGTGGTGGCAGTGGCTAGCCGCAAAGTGGGGTCCAATACACCCTTTGTCCCGTGCGTCCCCAATGGCAGATGTCGCCTTCAGGCGATCGTGCTTTCCACGCTGGGAGAAGTGACGCGAACCGGAGAGGCAATGGCGGAGACTCGTGAGATTGCCGGTCACGTATATGAAATCTTGTCCGAACTAAGCAAGTGGACGGACTGGCTTGAAGGAAATGAGGCTTTTCCAAATCGAGCCGGTCTCAACTGCACTTGGGAGAAGTTCAAGGGCCTCCACAATTGTGCAGAGAGAACGAAGGCGAAACGGGTCTACAAGGAGCCCCTGAAAGTAAATGGATTTGGCTGTGACGCCTGCGCATGGTTGGAAAAGTGCCTCCAGCGTCGGACGGGTTTAGACAGACCGACTAGGGAGTTTGTGTTAGGTTTTTCGTTGGTGTATCATGGATTTCGCAACGAGATAGACGCTGGTAAGACAGTGGTTGATGCGTTCCAAATCCTCGACCGGCGCGATGAATTCCTAACGGCAATCACTGATTGCCTGAGATTTGGTGAGCCGTTGAGGGCGACTTTGATCGAGGCTGTAATACCGATGAGAGAGAGAGCTTTTCTTTTCCTAAACCAGGGATTGCGTTTTTCGAATGCCAACGCACTGGCTGGCGAATTGGCCGTCGCACTTGATAGTCATCGTTCCGGGCTTGGAAAACAAGGGCGGGTTTTCAAGACGTGAAATCATCTGCATGCGATCAGCTTCTGACGCTCACGGTGGAGAAACGTCTCTCTCTTCCGATGTTCATGGATGAGGTGTCTGCGCTCAAGAAAGAGTTCGAACGGGAAGCCACGTCCAACCCCTTCGAGGGTCTTCGGCTGCGAGGCACATACGTATGCCGCACGTGCGTGCTGTTCCAAGCCGTCTATGGTGCCCTCCCGAAAGACGATCCTGAACGCCGGGAAATCTCGAAGTTGTTCTATCAACGAATCGCGCCGGAAATACGGCAGCTTGAGCCGCTCATGGCGCCGCGGCTCTACTTGGCCGAATATCATGCAATCGAGGATTTCTCGGATGAGGAAATGGAGTATGTCGCAGATGCGCTCAAACGGATTGCCTTACCGCAGGCGAGCCATGCGCGTCAGGTAGTTAAGATTCCGATCGCCGCCGTGGGTCCACAGATGGACAGATTTCGGGAGCAATACAGGAATCTGTATCAAGAGAATTCGGATGAGAAAAGGGGGGGGGTAGCATAACAATGGCCGTTCCGGAATCTTCGCTGGGTGTTCGTCAGCCTCGCGTGGAAAGCCTCGGGGTATCTTACCGGCATGGCCTCATGAATGTGGTGTTGTCAAAGGTCCGTCCGTGTGACGAAGAGAGCGTGATCCGCCGCATAGATAATATACTGAAGGGGTATCGCCGCGATCTGTGGAAAGCCGAATATGCGTGCCAGCACAGGCTTGGTGTAGACTTTTCTCCTTCCGGCGGGATCGAATCCGCCATGAACTCTTGGGTTTCTCGGCAGGAAAATGAGACTCGCAATTCCCTGTTCTGTCGGCCCGTGCATGCGACCTTGCTTGGCCGCTATCATTTGGCCACGGTCTTTCGCAGCACTGGCTTTGGGATGTGCCACGCTTTCGGCACCATCGATCAGATCCTTTCCCAACAGGTGATTTTGGGGGATATTCCTGTTCCAGCCGACGACATTCCACTGTCACGCTTGGCGCAATACGAGCCTGATGAGTTTCTGGCTCCCTATTTATATGAGCCTTTGCCCGAGCATGTGCGCAAGATGCCCTTGTTGACCATCTGTCAATTGGAGGTGGCCGTGAGAAGCGCTGGAGCCACCAACGTTGTCCTGCCGTTGTTGGTAGCCATCAACGCCTGCATCGAGCGTGTCGCGACAAACAATGGCGTAAACATCCGGGGCCTCGTGCTGAATTGTTTTGGTTGGAGCGACTACACGTTGCTTCTCAGGAGCGACAACATTGACGGTGCTCTGTCGTGCGTGGATGCTTTGCGCAGAATCAAGACATGCGATATTGCCACGACATGGGAGAAGATGGAGGTCAAGAAGGAATCACCCATATATGATGCCGCCCATTCGCAGGTAAGCGCTTTCAGAGGCAGACTCAAACGTCTTGCAGGAGAACTAGAGTTAGACGCAGATGCTCTTCAGGAGACCACCTTCGTCTCGGCGTCTACAACGATTCCCGGTGTGATGTGGCCGTTGGCCGAGTACGGCGTCAATCAATATCGCCGCGAAGGACAAGAAATGCTTCCGGAGGGCACGGGCGATGTTGAAGCTTACGTTATGCTTTCCATTCCAGCCGGAGCAGACGGCATTGCCGAAACCGTGTTAAATGAAACCATAGGTGGCTGGAACACGTCTTCCAAAGGCGCAGAGAAGTCTCATAGTCTATCTTTCGGGTACTTTGACAAGCTTATTCCTGCTGTGACCTTTTGCACACCTAAAGGGGATGGTAAAGTATCGCTCTCTGAACTCATGGCGAAGTGCTATTACCTGCGTTGGCGCCTAGCTGGCGAACCATTGCTCGAAACCGGGAGACCATGGTTCCCGCCAGGCCATGATGACACCTCTCGCATCTCGATCCGCGATATGGTGCTGTTGATACAGGGCAGAACCGGCGGGCAATCGCCATCTTCCAACGGGGTTGTGAGCAGACTTCGATGGGGAAAATTTGTGTCCGAGTCTTTCGGCGGAACAGGCACGCACACAAGAATCCTCGATTTGATTTCTCTCATGAAAAAGCGGGGCGTGACGCGGAGCTTGCGGTCTAACGTCCTCCACTTGGTATCGCAGTGGCAGCGAGGTTTGCAGGACGTGCAGGAATCCGTACCTATGATTGAGCTGGCGGACGCCTTTGTCACGTGGATCAACGCGCTAGTTGCCAGCCTCAATGATGAAAGCGGTAGTAATACTCGAGCTGACATAGAAGGGTTGATTCGCTTCTTCACCGAACCCTTCGGTCAGGCAGTACTTCAGCGAACACTCACTGGGTATCACATGAGCGAGAACACGGATTTCAACATGGAGTTCCAGGGCGGTCTATCCCGAATTCTCACTGGCCTTGACGGGCTTGTGAAATCTGTCATGTCCCTGATTGGCCCGCCATTCCAGGCTGGTTGTCTCACGCTTGTTGGGCGGGGTCGTTCGGCGACGGTTGCCATCAGAAAGGTACGCGTGCCTGGGGAAACGAAAGGCAGTTTCGAAGAGTGTCTGTCTTCAACCATAATGCTGGACTACCAACATATCGCCCATCCGTTGCAGATCGCCACAATTCTACACGAATTGCTTCACATCCTGGTTGTTTCTTCGGATTTCATTGTAGCACTCCAATCGTGCGGTGTGAACCAACGCTTCTGTAAGGCGTTGTCCGGAGGGCTCCGAAGTAGCGATGAGCAACTTGCGGATGTCCGCATACACGAAATGCTTGTCGAGTATCTGCTCGCGTGGCTGGTGTTTCCCGAGGACCCGGACTTATACGCGCGCGCCGCCCTTGTGCAACAGACGCTCGATGCAGATTTTGGAGCCCATACTCAAGAGGAAAACGAATGGGTTTTTGCTGAACACGTCACTCGGATCTTCGTGGTTTCGCAACTCCTGAAGCACGGACCAGATTTCAATCGTAAGGGTTTGAAGGCGAGGGAAATCACCGCGTGGTGGCAAGACAACGCGCGGCAATTCCATCCCCATTGGACCAAAGAGAAATTTCATGACACCGTTACTGCGGCGCTTAGGCGGTGGATGCGGTCCCCTGACTTTCGTGACACACTCGACGTAATACGACGGGTGCCTATTGCTTTCTTCCAGCCTCAGAATGAAGGGTGTTCGGCAGAGGGCCCTCCCTGGCGCAGGGAATTCATCGATCACCTACGTCATGCCCAAGTTGATTTTCGGGGGAAGGTGAAGGCCATGCTGGATGCACCGCGTCACGAGGGAGTTCATTTCATATTCTATCAGCCCGTGACTGATGGGCCGCGAGGTCTTCAGGTACGCAGCATGGAATGTCTCATTGGCTATCTTGTTCTTATCGGCTCATTCTATGAAATCGCGGACGATCTGCTGAAGGCGAAGAATGGCTCTGCGTCCGTCCTGTTGCACCGCGCCGGGGATAGTATCGTCTTCGACAAACATTCCGGGCAGACGGAGTATCTCATCGATCCGCTCGGAGGTACGCTTTTCACTGTTGGACAGGAGGCCCATGAGCGCTACCTTTCGTTGCGATTGTCGTTCATGTCCAGTATGTGGCACTTGGCCGAGGTAATGAAGTTCTCGAGCACCATAGCCACAAATAGAATTACCCAAGTAAGCGGCCAAGATAGTGTGTTCTTGCCGATTAAGAGCTTCATCCCATCGAAATTGACTAACCTGTAGCTGTGTGTGCCCTCCGCTTGGGGAAATGGGGCCGCTTCTCATTTCTCCCTGTAGTGATAGAGGAATAGATCCTCCGCGCCGATGATCAACTTCTTAACCTCGTCCCAATCCAGGTCCGCCAGCGAGGGACAGGTCATGTGTCCGGCCAGCAGGGCATCCCACCAGCGGCCTTTCATCCTTGAACATGAACGCACCCTTTCCCCCCACGTTCCTGAGCAGGTTCACGCTTCGGCTGTTTTCCACAAGAATAGAGAGGGACGTTTCCCCTTGTTCTATCCCCCCGGCGGTTCCTTTCGTGGACGGCCGCGCCCGCGGGGCTGGACAGGCCGTTTCAAGAAGGTTTCCAATGAATTGAGGAACATGGCAGCGCCAAAGGCCGGATCGTGCGCGCTTGCAGACGCAGAAGGACAAAGGGCGAAGGGGTTTCCCCGTGCGCGTGTGCAAACGCAGGCGCTCCAAAATACCGGCATCCGCAAAAGCGGAAACCGCGCCATCCGGCAATGTGTTTGCCGGAGGGCACGGCGCATTCTCAATGGGCGGGCAGAGCGGATGGGCCGGCCTTCTTGAACTACGCCTCCAGCCCATAAGCCTGCGTTGGCAGCACGCCCCCTTCAGCGGCGAGCCAGCTTCTGTGTTTGCTCGGTCAATTGCAGCAGCGCGCGAAGGGTTTCGTTTACCGCGTCGGAAGTCGGGAACGCTTTGGCGACGTCGGGGCTGAGCAAGACAAGGTTTGAGCCTTTCTGGTACGCCGCAAAGTACTTGCCCCGGGTGCCTTTGCCGAGATCCTCGCGGCGGTACTCAGGACGCAGGTCATCGGTTTCAACGGTCTTAGCCTTCTTCATAGATCTTCCTTTCGGCGCGGGTCGCACGGCGCGCGCTGATCAACCGCGTTCGCTTGCCACGGTGAGCGAATGAGACGACGAGCAGCGCTCCGGTACGGGAAACGCCGAACGCAAGCAGGCGGTGTTCGCCGATGGAATGTTCCGGATCTTGGAAGGAAATGGCAAGCGGGTCCCCAAACACGGAAGACGCTTCCTCGAAGCTGATTCCGTGTTTGCGGAGATTTGCGGCCGCCTTGTCTCTGTCCCATTCAAACTCCATGGCTAATTATACTGTGAACACAAAGATGCAGTCCATAACCGGCGGCGGAATTTAAGGGAGACAGCGCCGGGACAAGTTGTCAGGATGCAAGGAGTGCATGTCTCCTCCAGTGATGACATGGCGCGTCACACCGGCCCCGAGTCATGGCAGGTTTGCCGCGAGGCGTTACTGCAAGCGTTGACAGGGGAAAGTGCGGGCTGGTATTGAGCCGTGAAAGTTTCTGTTCCGGGGCGCCGACGCAGCAATCGTCCGCGCAACATCCAATTGGAATCGGCATCCGCAAAAAGCTGAAACCGCGCCTTCCGGTACTTTGTTTACCGGAGGGCGCGGCGGAAGTACTTTGCGATCGCCTTAAAAGAAACGGTCAGGCGGTCGTTGTTGTTTCGTCCGCGATGGGGTGCTTTTCCACAACCCCTTCGAGCACTTCGAGCAGGACTTCGACGTCCACGCCGTAGGCCATGCAGACCTGCTCTATGGTTTCAAACTGGCTGATCCCGCAATGGGCGCAACCGCCCAGATGGAATGCCGCGAAGACCTCGGGCACACGTGGATGCACGGCCATTGCCTCGGCCACGGGCATTTCGGGGAAGAAGTGTTTCTCTTTCGTTTCGGACATGTCTGGTTATCCTTCTTTTGGGTTGAAGACCGCGCATTTGCCTTTGTTGTCAAGAACCTGCCGGACCTGTAAACTATTCCGGGACGGAACGCCGCTCTGCGCCGCAATTGTACATTCAGAAGGGTGGCGTGACAAACTGGCGCCCAGGGAAACGATATATGAACCCCATCCGGCTGACCCGCGTCGAGGATTTCGGCGAGAAGAACCCGCGTTCGTTCCGCATTCTTGGAAGGCATGTGGGGGTGTTTCGCGAGACGGACGGGTCATTTCGGGCCATGGAGATCGGCTGCCGGCACCAGAACGCCGATCTGACCCAGGGGGTCATCAAGGACAACATTGTCACCTGCACCTGGCACGGCTGGCAGTACGACCTCCGGACGGGGGAGTGCTTGCGGGGCAGCGGGTCGCGGCTGCGGCACTATGCGTGCAAGGTGGAGGACGGCCACATTTGGATATCCGCAGGGCCGCTCGAAACAGCGGAAACGGCCGCAGCAGACGATATCGCGGAACTGTTCTAGACCGCGATCCCCTACCAGACCATCATTCCGATTATCAGCAGCACCTCGACGGCGAAATGGGCAAGGAAGGGGATGAGTATGTTTTTGCGGCGCAGCGCGTATTGCGTCATGATGACGGAGAAGGCCACCATGGCCAGGGTCTCGGGCCATGGCTTCAGCAGGTGGTACGTCCCTTCCGCCAGCGGAACCAGCAACCAGCCAAAACGGGGAAAGTCCACAGAGACGCGGCGTAAAAGGAAATAGCGGTGCATGAATTCCCAGCCGGGAAGCCAGGAGACCACCCAGAGAAGCTGGACAACGAAGAACTGGAGCCGAAACGACAAGGCCGCGTGACCAAGGCCACGGTACTGATTGGCAAGAACCGGGACGAACTTGACGGAAATGATGGCAAGCACGGCGAGCGCGCACATGCCCCCCAGAAAGAACCAGTCCGCCGGTTTCACACGGCGTTTCGTGAAGTAGTCCCAATCCATGCGCCAGAGACATATAGCGACGGGTAGGACAAGCCAGAAGAGCACTTTGAAAAGGTCGACGTGCGTCAGCACGGATCCGGCCATCCAGCCCACCAGAAAATGGGGAATCTGAAAGGATTCGAGCAACACTTGCAGGTCGGCGGGACGCCATTGAAACACCGCCCAGTTCACCGTTCGGGTGTCGCCAATGGTGACAAGGGCGTCCCATGCCAGGACAAGAGCGACGTAGCCGACGGTCAAGACGCTCCAGTAGGGTATTTTCTGGATGTATTCTTTTGGTTTTGCAGTTATCAAGCTGCTTGCGGTTTTTTTAGTGGGCGGCGGAGGGGGAGAAGGCGCGGTGGCACGCGGCTTTGTCACCCTGCCGACAGCGACGCCCCTGGCCTTCTTTGGCGACTGTATGGCTGGCTGATCCTCAAACAGATCCGCCTGTCCGGGAACAGGCTTTTTTGCCGCCCCCCGGGGAGCGGCGGTCTTTCCCGGCTTTGCCGCAGCAGAAGTGTCACTCTTTTTCTTGGGCATGTTTTCCTGCCAAACCCGCCCTCTTGCGGGGATATGGACACAAATCAGCGAGACAACATGTCGCGCACTTGGGACCGCGGGCTGTGCATACGGCCCGTCCGTGGAATACCATGAAATGGGAGAACAGCGTCCAACAGTCGGGGGACCACAACCGGCGCAGATCTTTTTCGATGCGGGGCGGGTCGGTGTTCTTGGTGAACCCCAAACGGCCGGTCACGCGCCTGCAATGGGTGTCCACGATGACCCCCTGCATGCCGAAACATTCGCCCAGCACTGCATTGGCTATTTTCCGCCCAACTCCGGGGAGAGCCAGCAACTCCTCCATGGTGCCCGGAACCTTGCCCCCATATTGTTCCACAAGAATACGGCTTGATTCACGAATTGACCTGGCTTTCTGCCGAAAGAACCCGCAGGTCCTTATGGCCTCCTCCAGTTCCTGAGGGTCGGACTCGGCAAAATCCGCGGGTTCTTTGTACCTGCGAAACAGGTCCCGGCACACGATATTGACGCGGACGTCGGTGCATTGCGCCGCAAGAATGGTCATGACAAGCAGTTGGAAAGGACTCTTGTAGTCCAGCGTGCAGCACACATCGGGATAAGCGGCCGTCAGCCGTTCGTAGATTAGGGCGGTCCTCTCCCGCTCTTTGGCGCTTATCCTTATCGCAGGCACTGCAAGAATGCCTCCCACGGCTGGCAGTTAAGCACGTCCTCGCGCCGCAACCAGCCCTTTTTTGCCACCCCCACACCGTAGGGGATGTTGTTCAGCCCGCGGATGCGGTGCGCATCCGGTCCAAGCACAAACTTTGCCCCCCTGTCCCGGGCACGTCGCAGGTGGCGCCAGTCCAGGTCAAAACGTCCGGGATTGACGTTGATTTCCAGTGCAACACCATTGGCCACGGCGGCGTCAATGACCTTGTCCATATTCAGGGGATAGCCTGGCCGTGACAGCAGCATGCGGCCCGTGGGATGGCCCAGAATCATGGTGTGCGGGTTCTCGATTGCCCTGACCGCGCGCAAGGTGGCCTCCTTCTCGGTCATTTCAAGCGCGCCGTGCACGGACGCGATGACCACCTCAAAACGGCTGAGCAGTTCATCATCATAGTCAAGCGAACCGTCCGGACCGATATCCGCCTCAACACCCTTCAGGATTCGGAAATCTCCAGATCGGGCGTTCAGCGTGTCTATTTCCGCATGCTGCTGAAGCACGCGCTCGGGCCGCATGCCGTTGGAGAGCACCGCGGAGCAACTGTGGTCTGTGATTACGAGATAGTCATATCCCAGACCCGCCGCCGCCCCGGCGAACTGTTCCACGGTGGCCTTTCCGTCACTCCAAGTCGAATGGCAGTGGACCACCCCCCGGATGTCCGCGGGTTCAATCAGCCGGGGAAAGAAAGCAGCGTCGAACTCGCCTTGGTTTTCGCGCAGCTCGGGCGGCACATAGGGCATGTCCAAGGCGGAGTAGACGACGGTCTCGTCGGCGCAGCGCAACGGCGCGCCGTCTTCGGCAAAGAGCCCGTGCTCGGACAGCCTGAGGCCCCGTGCTCTGGCACGCTGCCGGAGTACTGCGTTGTGCGCGCGCGAACCCGTGAAATAGGCCAGGGCAAAGGGAAACTGGGAAACTGGAAACACCCGCAAATCCACCGGAATGCCAACGGTAACGAGGGCTGAGGCCCGGTCAGGAACGCGCGAGGTCAGGGTTGCCCATTCGGGCAGCGCCGCGAAACGGTCCACGAGCGCTTCAGGGTGCGTGCCCGTGGCCATGATATTGATGTCTTTCACGAACTCTTTGCGCCGGCGAAGGCTTCCGGCAATTTCGATGCACTTGAGGCCGGGGGAATCCCGAAGCCAGTCAATAATCAGGTGGGCGGCCAACATGGCGTCGTTGACGCGGAAGTGGCGGCGTTGCCCCTCGACCGCCTCAAGCCCCTGCAGCACCTTTTGCTGCATGGCGTGGCTGAATCCGTTGATACCCGCCAGTTCCCCTGTTTCGCAGGCGTGCCGAAGCCGTTCCGGGGAGGCGATGTGGTGCACTTCGTGAAGCACACGGATCTTGCCGGGGTCCAAACCGGGCACGTGGAGCAATTCCAGCATCTCTTCGGGAAAGCGCATGCGCAGGTTCTCGAGGTGTTCAAGCCGCCCGGTTCCCACGCACTCGACGATCTCCGTCTGCATCGCGTCACCGATGCCGTCAAGTTCATGGAGGCGGGCGGTGGCAACCAGTGTCTCCACGGGCTCCCCGATGCCTTCGAGAATGCGCGCGCTGTCCGCGTAGCTGCGAATCGTGAGCGGATTTCCCCCCGCCAGTTCAAGCAACAGGGCGATTTCGTCCAGCATTTCGGCGACTTGGGTGTTGGTCATGAGAACCTACCGCTTCCCGACCTTTCGAGGACCATGGTCCACAGCGCGGCTTTGATTCTACCCCATTTGACACGGTCGGGGCACACGGCCATGAACCGCCTGAAACCCTGCGGCGCCGGATGAGAGCGAAATGGGTGCTTGCGGGCGGCCGAAACGCGGCCGTTTACAAACTCGGGCGCTTCGGCTATTATGGGTGTCGGGCATGTCAGGTGGTTTAACCGCGGCAACAATGAGGTGACTGCAATGTCTGAGGTGGTTTCGGCGCTGGTTCCGGTTTCGTTGGAGGAAAACGTTCTGGTCATAAGGATGCACCGCCCGGAGAAGCGCAATGCGCTTAACGTGGAGATGTACGGCGCGCTGGCGAGTGCGCTGCAACGGGCCAATGCGGACCCGGAAGTCAGGGTTGCCGTCATCGCCGGCGGTCCGGATTGTTTCTCCGCAGGCAACGACATCCTTGATTTTGTGGGCAATCCGCCGTCGGACGACAGTCACCCGGTGATGCAGTTTCTGCATGCGCTGACGGATTTCGAGAAGCCGCTGATTGCGGCGGTGAACGGCATGGCCGTGGGCATCGGCACGACGCTGCTGCTGCACTGCGACCTTGCCTATGCGGCGGAGGACGCCCGTTTTCACCTGCCTTTTGTCAATCTGGGGCTTTGCCCGGAGGCCGGGTCGAGTTTCCTGCTGCCGATGCGCGCGGGCAGTCACCGGGCGGCCGAGGCGATTCTGCTCGGGCAGCCCTTTGACGCGGCCACGGCGCTCTCGTGGGGGCTGGTGAACCGGCTTACGACGCCCGGGCAGGCAGACGGGGCCGCCATGGAGGCGGCCCGGTGCGTGGCCAAACAGCCGCCGGCCGCGATTCGTGCGGCGCGTCAACTGCTTCGCGAGCCGCTGCGTTCTCCGCTGCATGACGCGCTTCGCCGGGAGGCCGGGGCTTTTGTGGCGCGTTTGGCGTCGCCGGAGGCTGCCGAGGCCTTTCAGGCGTTCATGCAGCGCCGTCCACCGGACTTTTCCCAGTTCAGTTGAGCCGTCCTGCCAGCGATGTCAGGCGAGGGTGCCTGACCCACACTGAGGTGACGCCATGAGTTTTATGGAAGACTTCGCCAACCCGCCCGCCGCCTTCCGCGGGAAACCGTTCTGGTCCTGGAACGGACTGCTCGACCCGGAAGAACTGCGCCGTCAGGTGCGCATCTTCAAGGAAATGGGCATGGGCGGGGCGTTCCTCCACTCGCGGGTGGGGTTGGCCACGCCCTACCTGGGTCCCGAATGGTTCGATGCCATCCGGGCGGCCGTGGACGAGTGCCGCCTGGCCGAAATGGAGGCATGGCTGTATGACGAGGACTGCTGGCCCTCGGGCTATGCCGGGGGACTGGCGACTGCGGATCCGGCCCACCGCATGAAGTTTCTGGTCATGGAGATTGTCCCGGCCAAGCGATACCGGGATGCGGACTGGGACGGCGAGTTTCCGCTTTGGGAGGCCGACGTCAAAGGGGACCGCGTGTTCAATCTCGCCTGGCTGCGCGGCGGCCAGCGGCCCAAGTCAAGCCATGTGCTGCTCTTCCATGTGGAGACGCAGGCGTGCAGCAGTTGGTTCAACGGCAAGAGCTATCTGGACACCCTTTCCGACACGGCCGTGCGCGCTTTCATCGATTCGACCCACGAGCGGTACCGGCGCGAAGTGGGGGAGGAGTTCGGCGGGGTCATCCCCGGCATGTTCACGGACGAGCCCAACTATTGCAGCATCTTCGGGAACCAGATGCCCCAGGGTCGCAGCGAAATTCCCTACACCTTCGTTCCCTGGACCGACAAACTTCAGTCCACCTTCGAAAGGATGCACTCCTATTCCCTGCGTGGCCATCTTCCCGAGCTGATGCTGGAGGTGGACGGTGTGAAGGTCTCCAGGGCGCGTTTGGACTACCGCAACTGCGTCACCCATCTGTTTGTCACCAACTTTGCCCGGCAAATCGCCAACTGGTGCGCCAAACAGGGCATCATGCTGACCGGCCATGTGCTGCTGGAAGAACTCCTGCACACCCAGACACTTGTGGTCGGTTCGGCGATGCGTTTCTATGAACACATGCAGGCCCCGGGCATCGACATGCTCGGCCAGTACCAAAACAACTTCGACGTGGCCAAGCAGTGCCAGAGCGTGGTGAACCAGACCGGCCGGAGATGGATGCTGTCCGAGATGTACGGATGCACCGGCTGGGACTTCGGTTTCGAGGGCCACAAGGCCGTCGGTGACTGGCAGGCCGCGCTGGGCGTAAACACGCGCTGCCAGCATCTTGCATGGTACACCATGAAGGGCGAGGCCAAGCGCGACTATCCCGCGTCGATATTCTTCCAGTCGTCCTGGTGGGAGCAGTACCACCACGTGGAGGACTACTTCTCACGCATCAACGTCGCGATGTCGGAGGGCGAATGCGTCCAGCGGCTGCTGGTCATTCATCCCATCGAGAGCATGTTTGCGCGCTTCCGTCCTCGGCTGCTGGACCACGGGCAGGCCGACAAGGTCATGATGTTCCATGAGGGGGAGGAGACCGCCGAACTGGACCGCCTTGCGGGCGTCACCCGCGACATCCTCCTGCAGAACCATCTTGACTACGCGTACGCCGATGAGGATATGCTCGGCCGTCTCGGCTCTGTATCCAAGAAACTGTCCACGCTGAGTCTGGGCCGCGGCTGCTATGACGCCGTCCTCGTGCCGCCGGTGGACACGCTGCGGCAGACCACGGTCCGCCTGCTGGAGACCTTCCGCGCGGCCGGGGGCACCGTCGTCTTTGCGGGCGAAGCGCCCCCGCTGGTGGACGGCTTTGCGGACGATGCAGCGGCATTGCTGGCGGAATTCTGCATTTGTGTGCCCCATGAGGAAAAACCGATCGTGGCCGCGCTGGCGCCCGTGGTGCGCGATGTGTCGATCACGGACGCAAAGGGGCGGGAGTTGCGCCCCGTTCTGTACCAGTTGCGCCGCACTGACCACCGGCATCTGTTGTTCCTTTGCAACACAGACCGGAGCAAGGCGTTCAAAGAAGTGACGGTGAAGGTCCGGTGTGCCGGCAAGGTTGTGGAGCATGATCCGGCCACCGGCCAGCTTTCACTGGTTCCGTCGGTCAAACGGGCCGGATGGACAAGTTTCTCCACCAGCCTTCCCGCCACTGGCAGCCGTTTGTTCGTGCTGCACACCGCGCCCGTCAAGAACATCACCGTGGCGGCACAGTGGAAGACGGTGCGCAGGCGGACGCTGGACGAACTTGAATGCGCGCAGTTGAGCGAGCCCAACGTGCTGGTGCTTGATTTTGCCGAGTATCAAATCGGGGAATTGCTGGGATTCGCGCCAGCGCTGGAAATCCTCAAGGTGGACCGCAGGGTGCGCCAGTCCATGGGGTTGCCCTGCAGGGGAGGGGAGATGGTGCAGCCATGGGCGCGCAAAATCGGTCCCGAGAGTGCCAGACAGATGGTTATGCTCCGCTTCGCCTTCCAGGTGGACTCGCTTCCCGAGGCCCCGATCAGCCTTGCCATGGAAACGCCCGGCCGCTTTGTTACCACGCTAAATGGTCATTATGTCAATCCCGACAAGGACAACGGCTGGTGGGTGGACCCCTGTCTGCGCCGCATTCCCATCGACAATGGCCATCTCCGAAAAGGCGAAAACCTGCTGGAATTGGCAAGCGATTTCCGGGAAGATGACAACCTGGAGGCGCTGTATTTGCTGGGGGATTTCGGGGTCGAATTGCGGGGAGGGATCCCCACTATGGTGGGCAGGCGGCTGTCCACAGGGGTTGGCGACTGGCGCGATCATCAGCTTCCTTTCTACGGCGGTGCGGTTTCGTACCGTTATCTGATTCGGGCGGCGGCCAAGCCGGGCGAGCGGGTGGTGCTTCAGGTACCGAACATGAAAGGTGCCGTGGTTCGGGCGTTTATTGACGGCAAAGAGGTGGGCTGTGTCGGCTGGCCTCCCTATGAAGTTGACCTAACGCCCCACTTGGTCACCGCTGTCCATGAGTTGACATTGGAGGTCTTCGGCACGCGTCGAAACACTTTCGGCCCACTGCACTTTGCCGACCCCGATCCGCCTTTCATAGGCCCGGGCCATTTCGTATCCGAAGGCGATGATTGGACCGACAGCTATGTGCTCAAGCCCAGCGGCCTCTTGGCGCACCCTGTGTTGATGTTCCAGCGGGAATCCTGATGGTTGACTGCGCTAATGCCACCTTTGGCTGATTGCTTGACGCTTCGATTAACCATCTTGATTTATCGCTCATTTTGGAGTATAAACAGTTTTCGTATAGGTTGATTATCTCCCGTCTTGCGGGCACTCCGAATCAAATATGGCGGCCACAGGTGGGGGCAAACAATCGGGCATTCACGGAGGAGCTGTGCATGGCCACAGTAAAAGCAGGTGACCGGTGTGCGGATTGCAGTCACTGCAAAGTTTGGTCCACCGACCACAAGAAGGCGGGTTGCAGTCTCTATAACGACCAGGGGTTTCATCCTGACCGACCTGTTCCCGGCAAGTGTGTTGGGCAGGTTGTGCGGAAATGCTGAGGGGTTGGCTTGGCGATCAAATGACACGCTGGGCTTTCCGACTCAATTCAAAGCCCGGATTGAGCAGGAAGGGAAAGGCATCCGAGAATCAATCGCAGGCGTGTCCAAAATGAGCATAGCGCGTGCCGAGCAAGATGGTGTTTGCCGAAAACTTGTGAAACGGGATAAAGAGGAGGAACGGACAACATGGCTTTAACGGATGATACGCAACGGGAGCGGGGAAATGCCCTTACCCGTCTCTTAGAGCGGTTAGTTGCACAAGGTCTGGGGCGAATAGGCGCTTACGTGGACAATCTTCGCGATAAGAACCCGGGCGTTGATACGAAGACACTAGCCCTGAAAATTGTGCACAGGAGATCGCTCAAAGGCGGGCTAGTCGGGGCTGCAACGGGGTTTGGCGGATTCATCACAATGGCAATTGCCGTGCCGCTGGGAACCATCATCGCATGGAAGATTGATGTGTCAACAATATTGGCCATTGCATGTGTGTACGGTAAAACAACAGAGACAAACAGTCTGTTGGCGGATGTGTATCTGATTCTCGCCCGTGACAGCAAAATCGAGGGCTTCCGGGAGATCGGAACGGCGGTGGCAAGAGGCGTTGCTGCAAAGGATATTCGAAAGTGCGTTACGAGAGAAGACATGGTGAGAATATCGAAGAGGCTCATCAAAAGGAAGGCAAAACCCACTTTTTCCAAGGTTTTGCGCGCTGTGCCTCTGCTGGGGGCACCGGTTGGCTTTGTCGCTGACTGGCGTGCGGCGCGTGCTGTTGGTCGAACGGCCATCAGGTATTACGAGAGGACGGGCGAGACATCATGAAGTGAAGATGATGTCAAGAAGACACCACGGGTTGCCAAGGAGAAAGACAATTGCAGGAAATGCGCATTCGGGGGGAGTTCCGGGCTTTCCAAACCCGCTGAGGGCGCGCACAAAAGGTGAGGCATTGTCGGTGCGGCGGGGATGTCCTCGCAGATGATGGCAAATGCATACGACAAGCAAACGCTGAGAAATCCGGAGAACGCCCTGCATCAACACGAGGAGATGAATCATGTGCCCTTCAGATTCGCCATTTTCCGCCCCTTGTCCCTTATGCGGGAAACCAATCCGGCTTCTCGCCGGCCCTTGGACATGCCCGTGTTGTGGCCAAAGCACAGACAACTGGAATCCGATGGCCGTTTGCCAGAACTGTTCATTCGCCCCGTTTTACTACAAGTGCCTTTCGTGCTCGGGTGAGTTCGAAATGATGACGCTTATTGGGAAATACACGGATAAACAAGGCCGTGTTCTGCCGGTGCAGCGGAAACCCGCCATTACGATAGGGAATGAATACTCAGTTGGAACCCTTGATTTCCTAACGCACGAGAGTGTCCATGAAGATCCAACGAAGATTTCATTGTTGCGCAGTGTCTTCAAGAGCCTCAAAGCATGCCAATTCCCGTTTCCATGTCGTCTGAAGGTAATGGTGGCACATGCGGTCCGCGCTGATTCCAGTGGCACCATTTGGGTGCATGGATTCCTTTATGCGACTGATGAACCAGAAGAGTCCTGTCGGGTAGGGCAGATTGTCTTCGCCAGTTGCGTTAACATGACGAAGGGGACGTCCGAGACAAGGGTAGCTCTTGTCGAGGCGTTTCCTGCGGGACAACGTTATGCGGTGGTGCCCTGGAGAGACCATGACATGCCGTTGCGATTGAAGGAAGTGGAACCCATAAACATTTCTCCCAGTGACAATGATGAGGCCGCCGCCTTCTTGAGCCATCTTACCGGAAAAGAGACGTTTGACTTCGCAGGCTGCCAGCAACCACGCGTTATGCTAATACACTCAATGAACTACGCTTGGCCGCATCAATCCTTCGCTCATGCTTTCCTGCTTTCCACGGACTATGAGACATTCATGACATTGTTAAATTCAGATGAAGATGAATCCTGGGAACCGATTATGAAGCCGTTTCTTGTCGGGACCATAAGTATTGAACTTGGTGGAAGGCTGCAGTCACCGACCATATTGGCCACTCCACTGAGTTGGGCAGAATTCCAGACCCTGGATTTGCCGGATTTCCAGAGACGCTTCCGGCAATTGGGGTGAAAAATGAACCTGGGTCCGGCGAGCCTCTGCGTCGCCATTGCCAACCGCGATCCGCCCGCCGTCGAACCGGGTATTTCATCTCCAAAGGTTATGGATGGACTCGCAGTTACGTGCTCAATCACCGCGGCCTGATGTCACATCCGCTCCTGCAAATACAGGCACCCTACGGGGCAGAAGCAGCCAGCTTAATGTAATCGTTGAGTGCCGCAGAGTTGTTGCCCGCCGCGTCGCGGTACTGCACGCGCACCGTGTGATATCCGTTGCCGGGCGGGAGCGTGTAAGCGCGCGTCGCCGTCAGCGGCTCCCAAAGTGTCCAAGTCGAACCATTGTCGCTGAAACGCATCCGCACAACACCGGAACCAACGCCGTCCGTCCATGTCAGACCCAGTGTGACCGACCGTGTGGCCGTGCTTGGCGCGCCGCCGTTGATGATGATGGTCCCCGTTGGCGCGGCCGCGTCCAGCCTTATGTAATCGCTGAAGACGGCAGATTTGTTGCCTGCGGCGTCTCGGTACTGCACACGCACCGTGTGGTACCCGTCCGGTCCCGGCAGCGAGTACGCGCGCGCGGCTGTCAGCGGCTCCCAGGCGGTCCAATGCGCACCGTCATCGCTGAAACGCATCCGCACCACGCCTGAACCCTCACCATCGGACCAGCCCAGTGAGAGCGTGACCTGGGCGCTTTTCGCGACCGAAAGGTTGTTGTTGATGAGTATGCTTCCAGTCGGGGGTGTGGTGTCCGCAAGGCCGATGGCGGATTGGCCCACACCGGACACACTGCACGAATCACTGAACGTGATTTGGTTTGACTGCGCGAAGACATTCAGATTCGGCTCGAATTCGAGCCCTCTGCTTTGTCGGCCTTTCAGCCGGACATCCAGCCAATTGATCATAATGGATGCCGTCAACATCTGCTGGGTGCCCTGGTCCACATAAGAACGGCCAAGGCACAAGACGCTCTGGGCGGTGGTGCAGTTGGAGTTGTTTTGGCAGAACTGGCAATGGCTTCCCTGGACAATGCTGACGAAGTACTTGCAGAGGGAAGGCATGGCCTCGTACATTGGAATTTGGTGGTCGCTGGGCGGTGCCACACAATCCGAACCCCCGGAAAGCATGAGGGTGGGCTGGGTAACCACCGCCGAACCCGCGATTACGGATGCGCTGTTTTGCGCGGCGGCCAGCGTCACTATGGTGTCAATGTTGGCGGTGTATTGGACGGAAACAATGGCCGCACCACCGCCCATGCTGTGCCCCGCAACCGCAT
>CAIXUF010001461.1 GCA_903922535.1 Candidatus Hydrogenedentota bacterium | reverse complement strand
GGGCAGCATCGGGGTCGCCAGTTCGGTGAACACGGCGGTGCCCGGCGTTTACACCGTGCGCTACAACGTGAACGACGGCAGCAACAACAGGGCCGGTGAAGTCACCCGGACGGTGACCGTGTCCGACACCGTGAAGCCGGTTGTTCGCCTTGTGGGCGCGCAGTCCCTCACCATTGAGTGCGGCGGCATCTATTCGGATGCGGGCGCCACGGCGGCGGACGCCTGTGCGGGCGACCTGACGGCGAGCATCGTGTCCTGGGACAATGTGGACACGGGCATGCCCGGCACGTACTATGCGGCCTACAGTGTCAGCGACGGCAGGAACACCAACCTTGCCGTGCGGTTTGTGACGGTCGAGGACAGAACCGCGCCGGTTATCACCCTGAATGGTTTGACGGCGGTCACTGTGGAGTGCGGCCGGCCGTACACAGAACTTGGCGCGACGGTCATGGATGCCTGCGCGGGAAGCCTGGACGTGACGGTCGGCGGCGACACGGTGAACCCCGCCGTTGTCGGCACCTATGTCGTGACGTACAACGCGGGCGACGGCACAAACAACGCCGTCCAGGCGACGCGGACCGTGACCGTCACGGACACGACCTCGCCGATCATCACCCTCAACGGTTCGTTAACGGTGAATGTTGAGTGCGGCGGGAAGTACACCGAACTCGGCGCGACGGCCACGGACGTTTGTGCGGGCAACTTGACAGCGGGCATCGTGCGCACCGGCACCGTGAACACGGCGGTGCCCGGTGTTTACACCGTGCGCTACAACGTGGACGACGGCAACGGCAACAGCGCCGTTGAAGTCACACGGACCGTGACTGTGTCTCACACGGCGAGGCCGGTCATTCGCCTGGTTGGCGCGGAGACCGTTGCCATTGAGTGCGGCGGCACGTACGCGGACGCAGGCGCCACGGCGACGGATGCCTGTGCGGGCAACCTGGCGGCGAAGATCGTGTCAGTGAACAATGTGGACACGGCCCTGCCCGGCACATACTATGTGGCCTACAGCGTCAGCGACGGCGGGAACACCAACCTTGCCGTGCGGTTTGTGACGGTTGAAGACAGGATCGCGCCGGTCATCACCCTGAATGGCCCGGCAACGGTCACGCTGGAGTGCGGCGGGACGTACACCGAAGCTGGAGCGGCGGCGAACGACGCCTGCGCGGGCAGCCTGGACGTGACGGTTGGCGGCGACACGGTGAACACGACCCTTTCCGGGACCTACCTGGTGACCTACAACGTGAGTGACGGCGTGAACAGCGCCGTTCCGGCCACGCGGACGGTGATCGTTTCTGACACCGGCGCGCCGGTCTTCACGACGCCGCCGTCGGACAGGACCGTTGACGGAAATGTCTCGTGCCAGGCACAGGTGTCTGACTTCACGGTGGGTGTCGTGGCGGCGGACACATGCGGCGGTCTTGTGACGCTGCGCCAGTCCCCGGCTGCGGGCACCACCGTGGGCAGGGGCGTGACGGGCGTGACCGTGACGGCGGCCGACGCGGCGGGCAACAGGACCGAACGCGCAGTGGCGTTTACCGTGCTGCCGGGCCTGTGCGAAATCCCGGTTCCCGACCTGAGAAACCTGACGCAGGCGGCGGCGCAGGCCGCCGTGCTTGCGGCCGACCTGACGGTTGGCTCGGTCGGGACGGAGTGCAGCGACACGGTTGCGGCGGGCGATGTTATCAGCCAGACGCCGTCGGGCGGCACGGCGCTGCTCGGCAGCGCGGTGAACCTGGTGGTGGCCAG
>CAIXUF010001460.1 GCA_903922535.1 Candidatus Hydrogenedentota bacterium | reverse complement strand
GCCCGCATCGGCGAGGAACTTGGCAAAGGATTTGCCAGCGATGTTGACTACCACGTCGGCGGGAGTGGCGTCGTTGCAGGCGTGGGTCCACAACCCTTTCGGGTACGTTCTGCCCGCCACGACAATGTCCGTGCCGCCGTAATTGGTGTCGCGGTGCACCTTGTTGTTGGCGCCTGCGTTGGACTTCACCCATTCCAGGTCGGACAGAAAACTGACGCCGGGCAGGTCGCTCAGTTTCGGCGTGAGAAAGCCGCCGGGCCCGTTGTCGGCATCCCGGTTGCCGCCCCAGGACAACGCCCGCACCCGGTAATGCAGCATGCTTCCGGGACAGAGCTTGGGCAGGTCACAGGTGGTGCCGTTCACGGTCTTTGCGATGACCACCTTGTCGAAATGGTCATCAAGGGCGACGGTCACGCGGTAGCTGCGCGCGTTGGCGGAGGCTTTCCAGGACAGATGGGCGGAAGTGTGAAACGCATTGCTGGCGGTCTCAATGGGATCGAGCGTGAACGCGCTGGGCGCTTCAATGCCTTCGGGCTTGCCCAGGGCGGCGTCCCGCACATAGATCAAATCACAGGTGTAACGCCCGGGCAGGGTGAGGACAAGCCCCGCGCCCATGAGTTCCGCGCCGGTGCGCGTGGCGGCGCTGATCGCGCCGTCCTCGCTCCACACCCAGTACGTGCTGTCGGCGTTGAGCCCCTTGATCGGGACGGTCTGCGCGGCGTCGGGCGAATCGGGACGGAAGATGTAGACCGTGCCGCGCTTCAATGACGGGCTCCAGTAGAACATGCCGTCCCAGTGGACCCCGTCGGGACGGGGCAGGATGTGGTGAACCTTCACGTCCTTGAGCATGGGACGTATCCATTCCTTGTAGATTTGCACGTTGCGCCGCGCGCAGTCGCGGTCGTCCCCGGTCCAGATGCGCGTGTTGGTGGGGTCGATCTGCCACGCGCCCATCATGGCGCTTCGCCACAGGAAGGAGCCGGGATCGTCGCCGGGCACCTTGTACTCGCGCTCGTAGGTGTAGGCCTGCAACACCAGCGGCGGCATGGCGAAGGTGGAGTCGTAAATGCTCTGGCGGTCGGGCAGGTTGGACAGGGTGTCGGTGGTGACGACGTAGTGGGTGCGGCGCATGATGCCGTAATCCTTGATGTGGCCGCCGCCGGAGCAGTTCTCCAGGATCACGCGCGGGTATGCGGCGCGCAGTTTTTCCTGCACCTCGTAGTAGCCCATGGTCGCCCAGTAACTCGCATCAACGCCGTAGTGATGACGGTGGTCCTTCTTGTTGCAGGCGTTCACGATGGGGCCGCAGTCGTGCTTGAGATAGTCTAGCTTGTGGTTGCCCACAAGCCATTGCGTCTTCTCAATAGCCCACGCCTTGGCCTCCGGACTGCCCAGGCAGATGCTGCCGCCGTAGAAGGGGCCGGGCTTCCATTCGTCGTTAAAATCGCCACCGAACCAGTCCGGATGGCCCACAGGACCGCGCACGCTGAGCGCGCCGGGATCGGCCGAGATGCCGCCGTTGGTCCAGGCGCACCAGAGCGCAAGTCGCATGCCCTTGCCGTGGACGAATTCCTC
>CAIXUF010001459.1 GCA_903922535.1 Candidatus Hydrogenedentota bacterium | reverse complement strand
GTAGTCCACAATCGGATAACGCATCCACACACTGTTCGGCCCCTGGTAGACATTCCACCGGTGTCCTGCCGCGTTCCAGCGCCGGGCGACGTCCGGACCGGGCGACCGGTTGTTATACTCATAGGGATCGAATAGTTCAAACTCGGAAACACTGGTGGCCGTTGCCGTGCGCCATTTGCGCTTGTATTCATAACGATAGACACCCGATTTATCGTCATAGCGGACCGTGCAGGTGTAGTCGTTGGTTGCCACATCCTTGAACTTCGTCTGGAAGCTGAAGGCAAGGGTTTCGCCGCTCCCGCTGACTTTGAAGGCTTCCGGCAACTCGCCCACCAGGGCCGGCACTCCGCAATTCTGTCCCGGAGGACCGACCGTCGTGAAAATCGACGGCCGCCAGCCGGGCTTGAGCTTGATCGCTTCCTGCGTCAGCGCTCCGAAATAGCCCGGGTTGCCATAGTCTTTCAATTGTTTCCAGAATAAGGTGATGGGTTCGTTGCCGTCGAAAAGAATGACGCCATCCCGTAGACGCATACCGAATGACGGATGATCGGTGAGAATGTTCTTGGTCGGCTCGAAACGGAAGTTCGGTTTATGGGGAGGCGGGTGTGCCGCGCTCGCATCGGCCGGCGCTACCGAGAACCGTTCGATCCGCGTCGTGCTTTTCCATACCGCGAGTCCCACCTGGCCATGCGTGCAGGGCAAGGTGCGATCCCAGTAGTCCATCGCCACCTTGCCGTCGAGCTCAGTCACGATGTGTCCGTCGCGCCACCGGATCGTCAGCTCGTGGGGCTGTCCCATGCCGACCTTGCAGGGGATGAGTTGCAGAAATCCACCGGTGGCATCCCACAGGGCCAGTTCCCCGCGCGCAGCCGAAAACTGCACCCGGTAGAAGTTCAACGGGTCCTGATATCCCAGCACCACTCCTACGTCCCAACCCGGCAGGTTCTCTCCCCAGTAAAACCCCCAACGCACACACCCGCCCGGCAATTGACGCTGCTCGCCGCTGCTCTGCTGAACCGTGAAGCGCACAGAAACGACGGCGCCCTTCTCGTCTCCCGGCTTCAGCATGGTACTCCAGCAGGGAGTCAGCCCCGTGGCCGTCACGCTCCCGTCCTGCTCTTTCCACGCGCCGAAGGGCGGTTCGGGAACGGGCATGGCTCGTTGCGGCCCTTCCGGCGGCGCCGCCTCGGTGCAGGAATCAAAGGTCCGCGCCTCCATCCATTTGTCCAGGGCTACGTCCGACCATTTCTCCGCCGCACTGACGCCGCCAGCGATCAGGCCCGATAACAGCATACACCCCCACGTGATCATGTGGTTGTTCTTCATTCTTCATCCCCCCATCTCGTCGTTATTCTCGGTATCTTTCCTCAATTGTCTCGCTACCTTCTCTATTCCGTCAACGTGTACTTACCTGGCCTCCCCTTGAAGTAGAGTGCCCCGCCTTCTTGCGTCGCTTCGCAGGCGGTCGCCGGCCCCGCGCCGGCACGTTCCACTTTCCAGCCGCCCGCAGTCAGGTCAACGACCAGGCAGGAGACTTCCGCGTCCTCGCCCGGGATATCGAAGGTCACGCGCCCGCCCTGCGGCTCCGCCGTGCGCGAAAATGCCTTCCGTGTCGGGAGAGGTTGCCTCAACAGGCGCGGCCCAGGTTCGGCAAACCAGCGAAGCAGCCAACAACAGACCGATTTTCATGGTAATCATGGCCATGCTATTCTTCAACACCCGCCGGGCGGCCAGACATTCCAATCAGGGCTGTCGATCTTCCGCAGAAGCATGCCGTCTTCACAGACGATCAGTTTCTCGACGACCGCCGCGGCTTCGATGATGTAGATCCTGCGTCTGTCGCCCGTATCCAGTTCCACTCCGTCGCGGCCTCCGCTCTCGAGCCTGAAGACCCCGGTGATGCGGTTGATCCTGTCCGGATCCCATTCCCGCCGGATCGTTTCCATGACCGCTGCGGTGACCGGGAGAAAGGGGTTCTTCTCCCCTGATCGGCGATACATCGAACTGCCGATGTAGGCATACGAATCAATGCTCCAGGAGGATACAGCTCCCACTTTCCCTTGCGCTTGGGCCGCCCGTGACAGCTCGTTGTCCTGGAGAATGATATCGCGGTTTTCGCTCCCCACCAGGCCCAGAAAAGTGCCGGCGCCGGGGGTGGCTTGGCAGCCGTGGATCCAGGCATCCTGAACGTCCGTCAACTGGATGACAGAAGCGGCCGCCGCGGCCGTCGGCGCCCAGAACCGTCGCACCTCCAGATTTCGAACGCTCTGGGCGATCAATGGCACACCCCGGCTTTCAACGACGACATTGTCCAGGAGAACATCCTCAGCGTGCCGAATGTCGAAACCCATGTCTGCCTCGATCCGGACATTGCTGAAGCCGAGATCCCGCGTCGGCATCCTGGGCAGCCCGCGAATCGAGCAGGCGATGCGAGCCTTGGTGGCGCTGATGTTGCTGAAATGGATATTGCGGAATACCGGCGGGGCGTTCGATTCAAGTTCCATCTTCGTCGGGTCGAAAAATGTATTGAAATCGAAGACCCATTCCACCCGCCGCATGACAATGTTGTCCACACGGACGTTCTCCACTGTGCCTCCTGGAGGGAAACCTTCCGGCAGGGGATAACGGCCGATCCGGAAACCTGAACGGGTGCCGTCAAAGATGCAGTTGCTGACAGCGATGTTGCGTATGCCGCCAAGAATCTCGCAGTGTATCGCCACCCCGCTGTGGGCATGTTCAATCACACAGTCGGCAATGACGATGTTTTCGCAGGGCAGTTCCGGAACCGACTTCAGGGCAATGCCGTCGTCGCCCGTGTCAATGTGGCAATGGGTGATCCACACGTTGCGGCACGACATCGGATTGATGCCGTCGCAGTTATGGTAGGGCTTCCAGGGATTCCTGACCGTGACGTTGTTGATCGTGACGTTCCGGCACATCAGCGGGAGGACGGTCCAGGAGGGGGAGTTCATGAGCTGCACCCCGTCAATCAACACCCTTTCGCAGTCGAGAAGAAAGATGACATGCGGCCGTCCCCGCTTGAGCGTCCCGGCATCGGATGCCTGCCACCAGACATCCCCCTGACCATCCACGACACCCGTGCCCGTGATGGCCACATTTTCCAGCTTGTAACCGGTCAGAAGCGACGCGTTGTCGCAGCGGTGGCCGTGACTCTCCATAACGGGGCAGGCATAGTCATCGAAGTTGGGGCTACCCCGCAGCGTAGCTCCGGCGGCAAGGTGAAAATCAACATTGCTCTTCAAGAACACCGGGCC
>CAIXUF010001458.1 GCA_903922535.1 Candidatus Hydrogenedentota bacterium | reverse complement strand
TCGATCTTCTCCGTTACGATCTTCTTCAGGTCCACCAAGTCCGCTTGCACCTGCTTGACCCGGATGCCCGTGACCAGCAGTCCGGTGTCCTTGTCGTTCATGGACTGCTCTATCAACTCAACGCGGTTAGATATGTCGATCAGAGTTTGTCGCACTAGCTTAGACCATAGGGGCCATGTGTCCGGGCCGTTCCCGTCGTCCTTGAACCCATTAGGCGGTATTGCCATGACACAGCTCCTCTCCGGCTGGCAGGAGTTGAGCGATCGTCCACGTATCACTATCATACCGGACCCGATGCCCACGTCCCGGCTCAATTATCATCGCCTCAAATTCGGACATGATAGCAGGGTGTTCGGGGTCGTCCTCAAACTCGAATGTCACTGGCCCGCCAGACTCAACGGATACGATCTCCCGCTCCTTGTGAACATGACACACCATGACGGACCCCGCGGACGCGAAGCAACGCAGAATCCTCGTGCCCTTCCCGTGGTATAGTTCGGACACGAGCAGCGTCCCGTTCTCCGTCTTAACCTCCATCATCCCATTGACGACGCCCCCAATTATTGTCGCCAGTCTGGGTAGCCTGTCAGTAAGCTCGCTTAATCTGTCTAAGCTGTCCATGTGTAGTGCCTCTATTCGCCGGTGCCGCTGGAGCGCGGCTGCTACCACTCCAGCCTAACCCCGTCCTGCCATGTGATCCGCGCCCCTTTGTCAGTGACTTTCGCGCCCACTTCGAGCGTGACACATGCCGCGAACTTCGCGGTCGCGCCCGACTCCAGCGTTAGGCCCGCCGCCAATATCTTCCGGGCCGCTGTCGAGTTTGTCGCGTCTAGCGTGCCGCCGATGACCGTGCCGCTGAAATTTCCGGCGTTCCACTCGTAAGTGCCTTTGAGGATGTAGTTTGGCACGCCGTCTGAGGTTGTAGCGTTGTTCTGTACCCACCGACCCCCGAGCATCACAAACTTGTCTCCACCAAGCACAGGGCCCATCGTAGCGTTGTTCGTTACCGTGCCGTCTATAAGGACAGGGTGCGTGTTAAAATTAGTGTTGCCAGCGGGAATGAGCACTGTCGGGTTCTTGCCCATGCCGCCGACATTAAACACACGTAAAGGGGCAAACACGTCCGTGAGGACGATGGTTCCGCCGATAAGGTAGGTGTCTTGGGCAGTGCCGTCCAGCGTGAGGATTCCCCCCAGCGTGATCAGCGTGCCGTCTCCATTGTTGTTGGAGATATAGCCGACCAGAGACGGAGCGCAGTTCAGCATCATGTAAGCGGGGGACACGATGAGAAATGCCCCGGCAGAGCCAATCGTGCCGTCATAGGCCGGGGTGACGATGACCTCAACAAACGGCTGTCCCTCTGCTGACCAATCAATACCCGCACAGGAGGAGGCACCTGTCACGAGAGCGGTGTCAAACAAAACCGTGTCCGAGTCCAGCGCCTCCGACCCCGGATACCTTGCCTGCGCGTATGCGGCCCCGGCGTCGTCAACCCAGTTGCGCCCGTCGTTTGGCGCGGTTTTCGTCCCCGCCCCGTTGCCAGCCCAATGAAATCTCGCTGCTGCCATGATCTACTCCTTTAGGCCCAGGTAAGGCCGTTGTCTGAACTCACAACCTTTTGCACCGCGCCGCCCGCATCCGCGTAAACTGCTATGATCGTATGTCCCAAGTCCTTTGAGAAGTCCAGCATCGCCGTGCCTACAGGGGCGGCTGCTACCACATTGACGGCAGCGCCCTTCGTCGTCCAGCCGGGATGGAACTTCTGCAACATGAATCCCGTTCCGTCGTGATACAGCACAAACCAATCGCCGGTGATCTGGTCGCGCTTGTGGAATGGGTTTGTGCCTACTGCCACTATCTGTGTCGCCACGCTCCACGTCCCTCCTACATCGGCGGAACTGCGCCGGTTGATCGCCCCGCCGTCCGCATAGACCATCCAGAGTTTCGCGGCCTGGTCGTTGTGGTCGTAATACAGGCTTGGCGAACTGCCTGCGAACACCTCCGGGAATGTCTCATCCTGTCCGTCTATTCGGCGGACTACAGTGATAGAACCCGCCTGCTCGTACGCCATGAAAAGCCATCCCCAGTGGTTG
>CAIXUF010001457.1 GCA_903922535.1 Candidatus Hydrogenedentota bacterium | reverse complement strand
TGGGCTTGGTGCCGCCATGCAGGGTTACCTCGGTCAGCCCTGGCAGGTTGCGCGGCAGCGAAACGGATTCGGCGTGTCCCGTGTAATAGACGGGCGTGCGTCCGATGGGCTCGGGGAACTCCACCCATTTCTTCCCGGCGCCCGTTTTCACGGGCACCTCTTCGCCGTTGAAGCGCTGGAGGGTGGTTCCATTGAAGATATGGAAAAGATGGACAAGGTTGGAGACGCCGACCGATTCACTGGAACCGGCGCACCAATTCACGCTGATGCGTCTGGGTTCCGGGACTTCGTTGTACCCCTTTCGCGCAAGGATCTGAGTGATGCCCGGCGAGTTGCCAAAACCGGTGAGTATCTTCACTCCGGCGTCACGGGCAGCGCCCTCCAGTTTGATCACGTCCAGATAGGCGTCATAGTCGTCCGCAATGGACACGTAGGGAACGCCCGCCTCGATGGCGCAGCGCGCCATCTTGCTTTCAAAGACATAGAACGGCCCGACGTAGCAGATGCTGACATCGCAGCCGCGCATGAGGCGCACCACAGACTCCGTGTCGTTGGCGTCGCAAGCCGCGCCGCGAAACTTGGCGCCATATTCCGCCGCCAGTTGGCGTGCCTTGGGCCCGTTGATGTCGGCCAGAACGGCCTCCTCCACTTCCGCGTCCTTTGCCAGCAAAGGCAGCAGGGGAATGGCCATGTCCGCACATCCGCCCAGCACAAGCACTTTCATCGCATGTCCTCCTTCGGCCGTCTCCGGGAACCCACTTTCCCGGATGTCTTGAACGCGGTCAGTCTAGACAGTGCGGGCATGCAAGGTCAATTCACCGGCATTCATGCCCCAAAACAGGCAAAGGGTCTCTGAATACCCGGACCGGCCAACACTTCAAAAAGGGGCCGCGCGCGGAACTCTTTGCGGAACAGGCACTTGCGGAAGGGGCCCGTTTTGGCACGCCGTATGCTTGCATGGGTGGCAGCGGAATCGTGAACAGCGTCGTTCGCTGATGTTCGGCATCGGCGCATGCGACAAATGAAAGGAATCACATAATGAGCACGTTGAGAAAGCGGTCCGCATGGGTAACGCTATGCGGCATAGCCATAACCCTTGTTGCTGCAATGACCCTAATTGGGGTCCAACCCAAAGCAGCCACCGCTGCCGCCACGCCCGAGTCGCTCTCGGTGGTGAAAGCGCTGAGCGACGCCTTTGAACAGGTCGTCAACGACACGTCACCGGCGGTGGTGAACATCCGGGTGGAAAAGAACATGAGGGGCGGCCCCATGGTGTATGAAGAGTCGGACGGGTCGCCCCTGAGCCCCGACGATCTTTTCCAGCGTTTCTTTGGCGGCCCGCCGATGGGCGGCCGCCGGGGCATGCCCCACATGGAGGAGCCGGAATCAACGCCTGTTCCCGTGGGCGAGGGTTCTGGGTTCATCATCTCGGAAGACGGCTACATCGTGACGAACCACCATGTGGCGGGCGACGCGGACGGCCTGAAAGTAACCCTTGAAGACGGCCGCAGCTTTGACGCCAAGCTGATCGGCTCGGACCCGGAAACGGAGATCGCGCTGATCAAGGTGGACGCGAAGGGCCTGCCCACGCTCAAGCTGGGCGACTCCGACAAGGTGCGCGTGGGTGAATGGGTGCTCGCCATCGGCAGCCCCTTCGGCCTGAAGCACTCGGTGACCTCGGGCATCGTGAGCGCGCGGGGACGCGGCGACGTGAACATCGTTGACTACGCCGACTTCATCCAGACGGACGCGTCCATCAACCCGGGCAACTCGGGCGGGCCGCTGCTCGACATGGACGGTGACGTGGTCGGCATGAACACGGCGATCATGAGCCGCACCGGCGGCAGCAACGGGGTCGGCTTCGCCATACCGGCCAACATGATGAAGTACATTGTGGCACAGTTGCGCGACCATGGCAGCATCACGCGGGGGTTCCTGGGGGTCAACATCCAGGGCGTCACGCCTGAAATCGCCAAGTGGTTCAAACTGACCGACGGCCACGGCGTGCTGATTGCCGACGTGAGCAAGGACTCGCCGGCGGAAAAGGCGGGCCTGCAGCGTGATGACGTGATTGTGGAACTGGACGGCCAGCCTGTGGGCGAGATTGGCGCGTTCCGCAGCCATATCTCCACCACAGCCCCGGGCACGTCTTTGAAACTGGCCATCGTGCGGGGCGGAAACCGCATGGAGAAGACCGTTGAGGTGGGCACCCTGCCCGGCGACAAAATGGCCAAGGCCGGCGGAAACGGGAAACAGGAGCCGCGGACAAAGCTGGGCATCACCGTGCAGGGCCTGAGCGACGACCTGGCCAGGCGCATGGGCTACGAGGGCGAGAGCGGCGTGGTGGTTTCAGAGGTGACACCGGGCTCCCAGGCGGCACGCGCCGGAATCAAACCGGGGATGCTGATCAAGGAAGTGAACCGCCAGGCGGTGAACAATCCGCGTGAATTCGAGGACGCCATACAGAAGGGGCCGAAGGATCAGGCGGCGCTGCTGTTGGTGCAGGACGGACAATCCTCCCGTTACGTTGCGCTGAACGCGGCATAACGGTTGCGCATAGAGGTATCCCACCTCTCCACACCGTGGGGCCCGGAAACGGGCTCCACGGTCTTTATGTTTTGATGCGGGCATGTGGAAAAATCGATCCGGAGCCGGCAGGGATGCCGGCGCTCCCAGTGGCGGCCGCCCTATATCCGCTTAGCCACAGCGCGGATCGCGGCGGCGTTGTCGAAGATTTCCTGGCGGGGGATGCCGGCCGCCTCATACAGCACGAAGATGTTCTCGTCCGGTGTCTCGGGGGGGATGGTGTGCGATGCGGCAAGGATATAGCCGCCGCCGTCCGCCGTCATGCCCCCGACAAGCCGTTCGGTGGCGCGGCGCACATCGTCGGCCGAGCCGTTGGGCAGCACACCCTGCGTGTCCACCCCGCCCATGAAGCTGAGTTGCCGCCCAAATTCGCGCTTGAGGTCGAGCGGGTCCATGCCGGGGCAGTTGCACTGGACCGGGTTGAGGATGGTGATGCCGATTTCGATGAGGTCGGGGATGATGTCGCGCAGTGCGCCGCAGCAGTGGTGGGCCACGGGCAGGCCGCGGCGGAGCCCGACGTCCACGATGCGCGCGAGATGGGGCTTGACGAGTTCGCGCCAAAGCGCCGGGCTCATCATGAGCGCCTGCTGGCCTGCGACATCGTCTCCCGTCCAGAGCCAGTCCACGTCGAAGCGCTCGCAGGCGGCCACCGAGAGCATGACCGAGAAGTCGGCGCAGCGGGCGAACATGGTGTCGGCCATGGCGCAGTTTACGGCCATGTCGAGCATGGCGTCCTCCATGCCGCGCAGCCGCCAGTACATCTCGAACACGCAGGGCGACACATCGACGCCGATGAAATCATCGCCCCGGTTTTCCAGCACGGGCGCCATGCGCTGCATTAGGAATTCCATGTGTTCCGCGGGAAAGCGGTAGCGCAGCACCTCCTCCGGCGCGAGCCCCGCGAGGGGAAATCCCTCGATCTGGTTGAACTCGCCGCGCTTGACCCAGTGCACGCCCCATTCATCGGTGTGCGCGTCCCCCTCGTTGTCGTGGACGATTCCCTCCATGGCGTAATTGTTGTTCACCCAGGTCTGGCGGATGTCGTTGCCCATGGCCTCGCCCACGCGGTCCACGGGGATCTCCATCAGTGCCGCAAGCCGCTGGGCCGTGGACGGATGAAACCACATGAACACGGGCACCCGGTTGGCCGGTTGGCGCCGCAGTGCGGCCAGGGTTCTTTCGCGTGAGGTCATGGTCTGCGTTCCTGTCGGTTGCCCGGGTCTGGGATTGCGGTTGTGCCATCGGTATACTACACCAAATTTGGGCCTTGGAGCATGGGACAAACGTGATGGACATACTGGCCACCACCCTCTTGGGAATCTATCTGTGCACTTTTCTCGCCGGGACGCTGCTGCCGGCGCTTCCCGGAAAGCTTCGGTGGGAGTTGCTGGCGCTTTCCTGCCTGCCCACGGGGCTTGTCGGCCTGTATTACCTCCATCTTGTGGATGATCTTCCGCTGTATTACAGCTTCCGCTCCATTCCATGCATCGAGCTTTCCAGTGGGCTGTTGGGCTTGGGAACCGGCATCGTGGTGCGGGAGATGCACCGGCGCAACCTAAGGCTGCTGGTCGCTGTGCTGGTTCCGTCCATGGCGGTGCTGTCCATGCTGCCGTATGTGAAGAACGTCTTCGCCCCGCTTGACACGAAGCCCCTACAGGAACGCTGGGACGGGCCGTACTGCCTGCAGAGCACGGGCCACACCTGCGGTCCGGCCTGTCTGGCGACCTTTCTGAGCCTGGCCGGAAAAAAGGAATCCGAACGCGACGTCGCCCGGAACAGCCTGACCACCGCCAGCGGCACGGAAGTGTGGTATCTGGCCCGCCACGCCAGGGAAAAAGGGCTGGAGGCGCACTTCGAGCACGGAACGCTGGAAGGACTGAAAGGCAAGCGCGGCATCATCGGCGTGAAACTTGGCGCGGGTGTGGCGGGTCACTTTCTAGCCCTGCTGGGCTGCGACGGCGAAACAGTGGACTGCGTGGACCCCCTGTCCGGCCACAAGAGACTGCGGTTGGACGAGTTCCGGCACGCCTATGAATACACGGGGTTTCTGATGGCGCTGAAGTAGCGCGGCCCAAAGGGGCAACGCAGGGGGTATGATCGGTATAATCGCGCAGTTTTTGCGGATGCAACAAGCGGGCGGCAAACAGGAGAGAGCAATGTTCTGGAGAGTCATTGGCGTGTTGGTGACATTGGCGGCGGCAGTGCTGGCGGTGCCGGCTTCGGCGCAGGAGAACTGGCCGCAGTGGCGCGGCCCGGACCAGAACAACATTGCAACAACGGCAGACCCGCCGCTGACATGGAGCGAAACGGAGAACATCGTCTGGAAAACCGCGCTGCCTTCGTGGAGCGGCGGTTCGCCCATCGTCTGGGGCGACAAGGTCTACCTCATGTCGCCGTCCAAACCGGGGGACACCAAGGAGGAGCGGGAAACCGGCGGGGCGAAGCTGCTGCTGCTGTGCATCGCCAAGGCCGACGGCAAGGTGCTCTGGGAGCACGAGTTGGCCGAGGGCAACAAGCTGGGCAACAAGCAGAACATGACCTCCCCCACGCCGGTGACCGACGGAACGCATCTGTGGACTATTACGGGGTCGGGCATTTTGACCGGGATGGACATGGACGGCAAGGAGCTGTGGAAGAAAGACATCCAGCAGATGTACGGCAAGTTCGGCATGCAGTTCGGCTATGCGTCGTCGCCGGTGCTGTACGGCGGAAATGTGATTATTGCGGTGCAGCATGGCTTTTTCACGAAAGATCCCTGCTACATGGTGGCGTTTGACGGGCTGACCGGTGAGGTGCGCTGGCGCATCGAGCGGCCCACCACGGCCGTGGTCGAGGGGCCGGACACGTACAACACGCCCACGTTCCTTCAGGTCAACGGCAAGACGCAGATTATCCTGTCCGGCGGCGACTGCGTCACAGGGCACGATGCGGACACGGGCCGGGAGATCTGGCGGGCTTGGGGACTCAACCCAAGGCACGGCCAGTACAACCGGATCATCCCGACCGTCGCCGTCGGCGACGGCATGGTCTTTGCGTCCTCGCGCGTGAAGCCGCTGCTGGCCATCCGCGCGGACGGCACGGGCGATGTCACCGAGACGCACACGGCGTGGGTGTGGGACAAGCTCGGCTCGCCCGACGTGCCCACGCCCATTTGCGACGGCAAGCACCTCTACATGGTGGATGACGGCACGCGTGTCACCTGTGTGGACATAAAGACGGGCACCCCCGTCTGGGGGCCGGAACGCGCGGGCGAGGGCATTGTCAGCGCGTCCCCGCTGCTGGCGGGCGGGCGCATCTACTTCACCAATGAGGAGGCGGTGACTTTCGTGGTCTCGGCGGGGCCCGAGTTCAAGGTGCTGGCCACCAACAAGCTGGACGAGTCCAAGACGCTGTCCTCGTTCGCGGTGTCAAACAACCAGCTTTTCCTGCGCACCGCCACGCATCTGTACTGCATCGGGAAGAAGTAGGGGGGATCGACGCCGGGCACTCGTGTGGCAGGGGCATCCTGCCCATGTTCCAGATCCGTGACAATGCCTCCGGACACGGGCGGGACACCCATGCCAGTGCGCCGTCGAACAGGCACAGCGTCCAGCGCGACAGCCCCTCCACCCCGTCCAAGACCGCCTCAACGCAGCCGGTCCCTGTTTCCAGGTCATAACAGCCTTGCAAGTATCCGGAGCGACACCGCCGCCTCGGCGCAGTCAACCAGAATCCAGCCGGAATAGTCGGGACTCTCGGCTTCCAGCACAACGGTTTCGCCGGGCGTCAGTGTGCCTTCTCGGATGGCCGTTTCCATCAGCCAGTGCCGGTGCTCCACCCGCTCGCATGTGCGCAAATTAACACCCACATTCCAATGACCCCGGCATCGCGCAGCGCGGCCTGCACCGTGCCCGGCATCCGCATGGGGAAAGGGCCGGGACCGGCGCGGGTGGGAAGTCCACCAGTCCGTGCATGGCCTCGCCCAATCCGATCCGGGCCCTTTCTGGAAAGAACCCGGGGCAGTCATTTATGCCCTGAATTGGGCCTCTTGGCACGGCGCGGCACACTGCGGGAAAGTTTGACCCAACAACAACACAGAAATATACTTTTATCGACAGGCGTATCCTCATAGGGTATGTTGATATGGATGCAGTCAGGGAAGTATCAACAGAAGGAGTTGCGGTATGTCAAGGGAAGGTTTTGGGTTTCGGGGCATTCTGATGACGGGGATGCTGTTCGCGCTTTTCGCGCAGGCGGCTCTTGGCGGCAACCTTTCCCCTGTGTCCGGGGGGGAGACAGGAGGACCGATTTCGGGGCCTGTGCCGGAGAAATCACTGAGCGCGGCGGGTACCATCGTGCCCGTAAAGGTTTCCGCACCCATGGCAACCGTGCCCAATGTGGTGGGCGAGACGCAGTCGGCGGCGGACACCCTGCTCGTCGGCGTGGGCCTGACGGTCGGCACCGTGACGCAGCAGTGCAGCAACACGGTGGCGCCGGGCCGGGTCATCAGCCAGGACCCGGCGGCAGGCACCGATGCGCCTCCCGGCAGCGCGGTGGCGCTGGTCATGTCCACAGGGCCCTGTCCGGTGGTGTCTGTGCCCGGCGTGGTGGGCGAGACGCAGTCGTCGGCGGGCACCCTGCTCATCGGCGCGGGACTGACCACCGGCACCGTGACGCAGGTTTGCAGCAACACGGTGCTGGCGGGCCGGGTCATCAGCCAGGACCCGGCAGCGGGGGCGTCGGTTGCCTCCGGTAGTGCGGTGGCGCTGGTGGTGTCCAGCGGGTATTGTCCGGTGGAGGTGCCCAATGTGGTGGGTGAGACGCAGGCGGCGGCAGATACCCTGCTCACCGGTGCGGGCCTGGTTACCGGCATCGTGTGGCAGCAGTGCAGCGACACGGTGGCGGCGGGTCTGGTCATCAGCCAGGACCCGGAAGCAGGCTCAGACTCGCTGTTCGGCAATCCGGTGAAACTGATCGTGTCCACCGGACCCTGTCCGGTGACGGTGCCCAATGTGGCGGGCCAAACGCAGGCGGATGCGTCCACATCCATCACAATTGCGAACCTCACGGTCGGCACGGTGACACAGCAGTGCAGCAACACCGTGGCGGCGGGACTGGTCATCAGCCAGGATCCGGCAGCAAACACGCAAGCGCCTCCCGGCAGTGCGGTGGCTTTGGCAGTGTCGACCGGCCGCTGTCTCGTAACGGTTCCCAACTTGAATGGGCTGCTGCTTGATGCGGTGAACACCGCGCTGTCCCAGGTGGGGCTTTATGCTGGTCAAACAACCGCGCAGTGCAGCCCGGCTCCTCCCAACACGGTCATCAGCCAGGATCCGGCGGGAGGAACACAGGTTCTTTATGGCACCGGGGTAAGGGTGGTAATCTCGAGTCCTACCGCCTGCGTAGACGTGCCCGACGTGGCGGGCCAGACGCAGGCGGACGCGTCCACGGCAGTAATGGGTGCAAACCTGACTGTCGGCACGATCACGCAGCAGTGCAGTGACACGGTGGCGGCGGGCACGGTCATCAGCCAGGACCCGTCGGCAGGCACACAGGCTATTCCCGGCAGCGCGGTGGCGCTGACGGTGTCCACGGGCCTTTGCACAGTGGCGGTGCCCGATGTGGTGGGCGAGACGGAGTCGGCGGCGGGCACCCTGCTCGGCAGCGCCGGCTTTACTGTCGGCACGGTGACGCAGCAGTGCAGCGACACCGTGGCGGTGGGCCTGGTTATCAGCCAGACCCCGACGGCGGGCGCGCAACTAACTCCAGGCAGCGCGGTGATGCTGGTGGTGTCCACGGGGCCATGCCCAATACTCGTTGCAAACGACACTTGCGACACTGCCGCAACGCTGCTGCTGAACACGCCCTATACTGGAAGCAATGTCGGCGCCGCCACGGACCTTGTCACGGGTGACGGTTCGGGGGCGGATGTGTGGTTCAAGTTTGACGCCGCCTCTGCCGGCAACTATGAGTTCTCACTCTGCGACGCTGCTTTCGACACCACCCTCTACATCTATTCCGGTTCCTGCGCTTCGCTTGCCCAGATTGGATACAACGACAATTCCTGCGGTCTCCAGTCCCTTGCCGTGGTGTATTTGACGGCGGGCTCGACCTGTTTCCTGCGCGTGGCCGGAAAGGCCGGAGCGACCGGCAACTACACGCTGCTGGCGACGGTCCTGCCCGGTTTCTGTCCGGGAAATGTGGTTGCCGACGGCGGGTTTGAGGAAGGCTCGCCGAGCACGGCATGGCAGGAGTACTCTTTGAACTATGACACGCCGTTGGCCAAGGTCGGGTCGCAATACTCCTATGAGGGCAACTGGGTCTGCCTCTTTGGCGGCAACGGCCCCTCGGAAGACGGAAGCATTTCGCAGGAGATCACCCTGCCTGCCGACTCGGTCCAACTGTCGTTCTATTTGTGGATTTTCTCCGCAGGCACTCCGGGGTACATGAAAGTCCTCGTTGACAGCCAAGAACTCTTCGAGGCGACCGAGGCGGATGACGCAGCGTATGCGGACTGGACCCGCGTTGAAATCGACCTCTCCGCCTTTGCCGACGGCAAAGGACATACCCTTGAGTTCTCCAGCCATACAGACGAGGTGTCATCCGACCCCCTGCTCTTTGTCCTGGATGCCGTGTGCATCCAGTCCCTCGCATCACTGGTCCCGGTTCCCAGCGTGATCGGCCAGACGCAGACGGATGCTTCGGCGTCGCTCATCGGCGCAGGCTTCGTCGTGGGCGTGGTAACACCAGTTTGCGGTGACACGGGGGTGCCGACGGGCACGATTATCGGGCAGAGCCTGGTGGCCGGTGCGCGCGTGCAGGCGGGCACCGTTGTGGCGCTTCAGGTGGCCGCTGGAAGCTGCGTGCCCGTGCCTGATGTAACACAGATGTCTCAGGAGGATGCAGAGGCGGCGCTCACCGCGGTAAACCTGACGGTCGGCATAATCACGGAGGAATGCGGTGCTAGCTGGCCGCAGGGCATGGTCATCAGCCAGTCTCCAGGACAGAGCCCGATGGGCTCAGGGGTGCCTGCGGGCAGTGCCGTGGCGCTGACGGTATCATCCGGCCCGTGTCCCGTGCTCGTGCCCGACGTGGAAGGCATGACGCTGGAGGATGCATCGGCGGCACTCGAGGGAGGACAAATGACGGTCGGCACGGTCACGCAGGTGTGCAGTGATGCAGTGGCGGCGGGCCGGGTCATCAGCCAGGACCCGGCCGCAGGCGGCCAGTTTGTCCCCGGCACCCCGGTGGCGCTCGTCGTGTCCTCCGGCCGGTGTACGGTTCTTACAAACGACACCTGCGATGCTGCCGCGACGCTGCTGCTGAATACGCCGTATGCGGGAAGCAGCGTTGACGCGGCCACCGACCTTGTTACGAGTGACGGTTCAGAAGCGGATGTGTGGTTCAGGTTTGATGCCGCCGCCACCGGCAATTACGAGTTTTCACTTTTCGGTTCTGGTTTTGACACCACCCTCTACGTCTATTCCGGTTCCTGCGGTTCCCTCGTCCAGGTCGGATACAACGACAATAGCAGCTATGTCCAGTCCGTGGCGCTGGCGTATCTGACGGCGGGCTCGACCTGTTTCCTGCGCGTGGCCGGAAACAACGGTGCGGCGGGTGCCTATACGCTGTTGGCCACCCTTTTGTCCGGCTTCTGTCCTGGAAACATGCTTGCCGATGGCGGGTTTGAGGAAGGCACGCCGAGTACGGCATGGCAGGAGACCTCCGTGAACTACGGTTCCCCGCTGCGGGAAATGCCGGATTCCGCCTATGAGGGAAACTGGCTTTGCGTTTTCGGCGGTGATGCCGGCGAGGAAGACAGCAGCGTTTCGCAGGAGATCCACCTGCCCCCCGATGCGATCAGCCTGTCGTTCTATCTTCGGATACCCGAGTCGGGCACCACGGGATACCTGAGACTCCTTGTGGACGGCCTGGGAGTCTTTGAGGCGACCCAATCGGATGCCGCAAAGTTTGCGTCATGGACCCGAGTGGAGGTTGATGTTTCCGCCTTTGCCGATGACGGGATGCATACCCTTTCGGTCACCGGCCATACGGACCCGGTGTCTGTCGCACCGTTGCACTTCTTCCTGGACGATGTGTGCGTGCACTCCGTCACCCAAATGACCCCGGTTCCCGGCGCAACCGGCCAGACGCAGGCCGATGCTTCGACGGCGGTCACGGATTCAGGCCTGACTGTCGGCACGATCACGCAGGTGTGCAGCGGCACGGTGGCGCCGGGTCTGGTAATCAGCCAGATTCCGGCGGCAAACGCGCTCGTGCCTTCGGGCAGCGCGGTGGCCCTCGTGGTGTCGGCAGAAGACTGCGTGGCGGTGCCCGATGTCACGGGCCAGGCGCAGGCGAATGCAGCGGCGACGATCACGAACGCAACCCTTGCTGCCGGCACGATCACGCAGGCGTGCAGTGACACGGTGGAGGCGGGCTTCGTCATCAGCCAGGACCCGGCGGCGGGCGCGCAGGCGCTTCCCGGCAGCACAGTGGCGCTGGTGGTGTCCAACGGTGACCTCTGCAATGTGCCCGTGCCCAATGTGACGGGCCAGACGGAGGCGGAGGCGGACACCCTGCTCACGAATGACGGCCTCATCACCGGCGCAGTGTCACTGCAGTGCAGCGACACGGTTGCAGAGGGCCTCGTTCTCAGCCAAGACCCGGCGGCGGGCACACAGGTTGCTCCCGGCAGCGCGGTGGCGCTGGTGTTGTCCGAGGGGCCATGCCCGGTGACCGTGCCCAACGTGGCGGGTGAGACCGAGTCGGCGGCAGGCACCCTGCTTGGCGACGCGGGCCTGACCACCGGCACAGTGACGCAGCAGTGCAGCAATACGGTTACGGCGGGCCTGGTCATCAGCCAGAATCCGGCGGCGGGCGCGCAGGCGCCTCCAGGCAGCGCGGTGGCGCTGGTGGTGTCCACGGGTATCTGCCCAATCATCGTGAATGAGACCTGCGATACTGCCGCGACCCTGCTGCTGGACACGCCCTATTCAGGAACCAATGCAGGCGCCGCCACCGACCTTGTCACGAATGACAGGTCAGGGGCGGATGTGTGGTTCCGGTTTGACGCAACCGCCGCAGGCAACTACGAGTTCTCGCTCTGCGACGCTGCTTTCGACACCACCCTCTACATCTATTCCGGTTCCTGCGGGTCCCTGACCCAGATTGGATACGACGACAATTCCTGCGGTCTCCAGTCCCTGGCGCTGGTGTATTTGACGGCGGGCTCGACCTGTTTCCTGCGCGTGGCCGGGAAAGCCGGAGCAAACGGCGAATACACGCTGCTTGCAACCCTCCTGCCCGGTTTCTGTCCGGGAAATGTGGTCGCCGACGGCGGATTTGAAGAAGGCTCGCCGAGCACGGCATGGAAGGAGTACTCCCTGAACTACGATTCGCCGTTGACCAAGGGGGCGGGCTTTGCGTATGAGGGAGACTGGCTCTGTCTGTTTGGCGGCGAGGATGTTGCGGAAGATGGAAGTATTTCGCAGGAGCTTGTCCTGCCCGCCGAGTCGACCAGCCTGTCATTCTATTTGTGGATCTACCAGTCGGGCACCCCGGGATACATGAGACTCCTGGTGGACAGTCAACAAGTTTTTGAGGCGACCAACGCGGACGCCGCAAAGTATGCGTCGTGGACCCGCGTGGAAATTGACATATCTGCCTTTGTCGGCGGTGGGTTGCATACCGTCGAGTTCACCAGCCACACGGACGAGGTGGCTTCCGCCCCCCTGTACTTCCTGCTTGATGATGTGTGCATTCACTCCGTCGCATCACTGGTTCCTGTTCCCAACGTGACGAACCAGACGCAGGCGGATGCATCCGCGGCGGTTGCGAATGCGAACCTGACTGTCGGCACGACCACACAGGTTTGCAGCGACACGGTGGCGGCCGGTTTGGTTGTCAGCCAGAATCCTGCGGCAACTGCACGCGTGCCTTCGGGCAGCGCGGTGGCACTCTTGGTGGCGGCCGGAAGCTGCCAGACCGTGCCCGATGTGACAGGCCAGACGCAGTCGGATGCATCGGCGGCGATCACGGGTGCGAACCTGAGTATCGGCACGATTACGGAGGTTTGCAGCGACACGGTGGCGGCGGGGCTGGTCATCAGCCAGGACCCGGCGGCAGGCACAGACGCGCCCTCCGGCAGCGCGGTGGCGCTGACGGTGGTGTCCGGACCCTGCCCTGTGAGCGTGCCCGACGTGACAGGCCAGACACAGGCGGATGCATCGGCGGCAATCACGGGTGCAGGACTGACTGTCGGCACAATCACGCAGGCCTGCAATGGCACGGCGGCGGCGGGCCTGGTCATCGGCCAGGACCCGGCGGCGGGCGGCCAGATTCTTCCCGGCAGCACGGTGGCGCTGGTCGTGTCGAACGGAGAGCCCTGCAAAACAACCGTGCCCGACGTGGTAGGTCAGACGCAAGCCGACGCAACGGCGGCATTCGCGGAGGTGAACCTGACCATCGGCGTAATCACGGAGGTATGCAGCGGCACGGTGGCGGCAGGCCTGGTCATCAGCCAGGATCCGGCGGCGGGCGCGACGGCAGACCTGGAAAGCGCAGTCGCGCTGGTGATTTCCACGGGACCCTGCGGAGGCGCTGCGAATGACACCTGCGGCACCGCCGCAACGCTGCTGTTGAACACGGCCTATTCGAACAGCACCGTCGGCGCCGCGACTGACCTGGTCACGGACGACGGTTCCGGGGCGGATGTGTGGTTCCAATTCCAGGCATCCCGCACCGCCACCCACAGATTTTCGCTGTGCGGTTCCTCCTTCGACACCACGCTCCATGTCTATGAAGGTGACTGCGGTTCCCTGGCCCAAATTGGATACAACAACGATTCCTCCTGCGGTCTGCAGTCACAGGTTGACGTGCGCCTGACCGCGGGTGCCGCCTATTTCCTGCGCGTGGCCGGTCACGCCGGAGAAACCGGGGACTACACCGTCTTGGCGACCATCCCGTCCGTGGACTATTGTCCGGGAAATATCCTCGCCGACGGCAGCTTCGAAAACGGATCGACTAACGGGGCATGGCAGATGCAATCACTAAACCGCGAGTCCCCGCTGTGCACAGATTTGCCTGATTTTGCGCAGGAAGGGTACTTGTTCGTGCTGTTCGGCGCTTCGCAGGCCGCGGAGGACGGGAGCGTCACACAGCAGATTACGCTGCCCTCCGGAACGGCCAGCCTGTCCTTCTACGTGTGGATTCCGGTTGCGGGCAGCACCGGATACATGAGGCTTCTTGTGGACGGGCAGAAACTGTTCGAGGCGACGGAGGCGGATGCCGCGTCATTCTCCGCATGGACCCGCATCGAGGTGGATCTCTCCGCCTTTGCCGACGGCGGACAGCACACCGTGGCGTTTGTCAGCCATACGAATGCCATGGATGCGCTCCTGGACTTCGCGCTGGACAGTGTGTGCGTTCAGGCGTCCGTCGCCGTGCCCGATGTGGCGGGCCAGGCCCTGACAGCGGCGAACACGGCAATTCACGCCGCCGGCCTGACCACCGGTGCGGTGACGCAGCAGTGCAGCAACACGGTGGCGGCGGGGCTGGTCATCAGCCAAGACCCGGCGGCAGAGCAGTTGGCGCCGCTGGGCGGCGCTGTCTCGCTGGTCCTGTCGACGGGTCCCTGCCCGGCAACGGTGCCCGCTGTGGCGGGCGAGACGCAGGAGGCGGCGGGCATCCTGCTCGGCAGCGCGAATCTGACCGTCGGCGTGGTGAGGCAGCAGTGCAGCGACACGGTGGCAGAAGGCCGGGTCATCAGCCAGAGCCCGGCGGCGGGTCAGCAGGTGCCCTTTGGCAGCACCGTGGACCTGGTGGTATCGACGGGACACTGTCCTGTGACGGTGCCCGCCGTGGCGGGTGAGACGCAGGCGGTGGCCGGCATCTTGCTCAGCGGCGCAAACCTGAGCACCGGTGTGGTGACGCAACAATGCAGCGACACCGTGGCGGAAGGCCGGGTCATCAGCCAGAGCCCGGCGGCGGGTCAGCAGGTGCCCTTTGGCAGCACTGTGGACCTGGTGGTATCGACGGGACACTGTCC
>CAIXUF010001456.1 GCA_903922535.1 Candidatus Hydrogenedentota bacterium | reverse complement strand
AGTCCCCTCTCGCCCCCTAGGGGGCGACGCGCGCCGGCGAAAGAATCATCGGCGCCAGCCAAGCGAACCTCGCGGAACCACCCGTTCGAAAAGCGTTTGAAGGTGGTGAAGTTATATCTGGAGGAGCAGATTCCCGCCAAGCTCATCGAACAGGAGAGCGGCGTCAGCACGAAGACGATCTACAAATGGACGCGGCGCTATCGCAAACTGGGTGAGGCGGGCTTGAAATGCAGTGGTGGGCGAAAGTGCGGGCCGAAGCCCAAGACGGGGGTGCACGCGGCAATCGTAGCGGCCAAACGGGGCCATCCCGATTACGGCGTGCAGAAAGTGGCGCATTTTCTGAAGCGGATGCTCTTTCTGCCGGTGAGCCGGGAGACGGTGCGGCGGACGCTGCACCGGGAGAAATTGATGGCGCCGGCGAAAAAGAAAGCGCCGCGGAATCCATCCAAGCCGCGGTTTTTCGAGCGATCGACCCCAAACCAGCTATGGCAGAGCGATATCTTCCCGTTCAAGCTGGGCGGGGCGTATGCCTACCTGATCGGGTTCATCGACGATCATTCCCGGTACATCACGGCCCTGGAGGTATTCCGGAGCCAGACCTCGGAGAACGTGTTGGAGGTATATCGGCGTGGCGTTGGGGCCTATGGGGTGCCCCGGGAAATGCTCACGGATAACGGGCGGCAGTATGTCAGCTGGCGCGGGCGGACGGCGTTCGTGCGGGAGCTGGAAAAGGACCGGGTCCATCATATTCGCAGCGCGCCGCATCACCCGATGACCTTGGGCAAGATCGAGCGGTTCTGGAAGACGATCTGGGAGGAGTTCCTGTGCCGGGCGCAGTTCGCGGATTTCGAGGAGGCGCGGGCACGGATTTGCTGGTGGTTGAAATATTACAACCACCAGCGGCCGCACCAGGGGCTGGATGGGCTGTGTCCGGCGGACAGGTTCTTTGCGATCCAGAAGGAACTGCGCGCGGCGATGGAAAATGGGATCGAGGCCAACATCCAGGAGCTAGCTTTGCGCGGTCGTCCGGCGAAGCCGTTCTACATGGTGGGTCGGATGGGCGATCAGTCGGTGACGATCAGTGCGGAACGCGGGCAGGTGCGGATGAACGTAGAGGCGAACGGAAAAGAGGAGGAGATGATCTATGAAGTCGGAAAACAGCACGGAGAAAACGATGGGCAAGGTGAAGCGGAATCGGCGGGCGCACCCGGCGCGGGAGAAATGCCTGGCGGTGCTGAGCGTGTGGGCGCAGAAGCGGCGCGCGAGCACGGTCTGCCGGGAACTGGGGATCAGCTGGGGGATCCTGAACCAGTGGGAGAAGCGGGCCTTGCGGGGCATGCTGCAGGGCCTGGGGCAGCAGGCGCCGATCACGGATCAGCCGGTGAGCCTGGGGCGGCGGCTGGAGCGGCTGTTGACGGGGCCGGAGCAGGCGCCGGCGGGCGAAATCGAGAGCGTGGCAGTCAACCCTTAATCGCAACCTTGGAGGAGAATGCCGATGAAAAATCAAGCGATGGAAATAGCGCCGACGGTGATGGAGCAATGCCGGGCGGTGTTGAGTGTCTGGACGGAACAGCGGACAGTAGAAACCGT
>CAIXUF010001455.1 GCA_903922535.1 Candidatus Hydrogenedentota bacterium | reverse complement strand
CCTGCGGCAACAGTCCGGTCAGGCCCGTGCCCAGTGCTTCGCTGTCGGCGGTGGCCGCCCTGTCAATGACCCAGCCAAAATAGGCATAGCTGTTGTCGACCGAGCGGGCGCAGCGGCTGCGGTTGATGGCCGTGTTGCCCATGCAGAAGTTTTTGGTCGCATCGTTCTTCGAGGCGAGAATGGCCGAGGCCAGTTCCGCCTTCGATGGACAGAAGACGAGCATCGGGTCGGTCATGTATTCGGGAAACAGGGTCAACAGGTTCGGACCGATGTCGAACGCGCCGTGGAAACCGCCCGGCGCGTCCGGATCGCCCGGCGTTGCCGGGTAGGACCCGACCTGCATCGGTGGGAAACTGCCCCCGGCCTCATTGGCGTACATCTTGAAAACAAGCCCCCATTGCTTCAGGTTGTTCGCGCAGGAGGCCCGCCGCGCAGCCTCGCGGGCGCGGGCGAGGGCCGGCAGCAGAATGGCTGCCAGGATGCCGATGATTGCAATCACCACGAGAAGTTCGATCAGGGTGAAACCACGCGTCTTCACGGTATGAATTCCTTTCCGCCCCTTTTCACCGCCGCGCGGCATGAGTTCAGCGCGGTGGTGGAGCCAATCGGGCACGATTTGATGATGACGTGACATTATCGCACGTCCACCGATTCCTGTAAATCGATATTTCCATCGCGCCTGAAGCCGGTGTGACTTGGAGGAGCCGGCGCCTGTCCTCCGGAATCCTGTGTGCCTGCCTGGCGGCAAGCCGGTTCCGTATCGCCGGTTACATCGTCAGAATGCCGACAAAGTTCGCCATGGCCCCGTTCACGGGAGCCTCGCCGTCACGCAGGTACTTTTTGAACTCGACATGGCCGTCCATGTAAAGCACGTTTGCGCCGCCGGGAATGTGGTTGAACGCCGAGGGCGTCGTGGCAATCAGGTCAAACATCAGCCATATCGAACCCTGGCTGGCATTGGCGCCGCCGGCGTTGTTGATGTCGGTGATCAGGAAGCGCTCGATGCCGTCCTTGAGCCGGTAGAGCATGTTGCCGCCGCCGTTGCCGCTGCCGGCCGGCTCATTCATGCCGGGGTCCGACATGTCCGCGTCCTTGTCCGCCGTCGGGGGGAATCCGTGGACGGTGCCCATATAGTAGGGCATGAGCGTCCCCACGTCGACCAGCGTGTACAGTATCGCGTTGACCTGGCGCGGCAGCACGGCGTCGGGCGGCATGTTGTCGGGCAGACCCACCCCCACCAACTGCAGCTTGGCAAGGGCGCTGCACGACGTGACAAGTTCGCTGTCCCGCGTGGTCATGCTGGCGCGGTCCACCACCCACCCAAGGTAGCCGTAGCTGTTGCCGATGGCGCGGGCGCAAGTTCCCGATTTCTTGTGGGAATAGCCCAAACACCACTGCCCGTTCAGCTTGGCCTTGGCGAGGGCTTCATTGAGCCCCGACTTGGACGGGCAAAATGCAATCATCGGGTCGGTCAGGTACTCGGGATAGATGGTGAACGCATTCGGGGCCGCTTCAAGCACGTAATTGTAGCCGCCGGTGGGTGTGGCATAATTGCCGATCTGCATCGGCGGGAAGCTGCCCTTCGCCTCGTTCGCGTACATCTTGAGGACCAGGCCCCACTGTTTCAGGTTGTTTGCGCAGGAAGACCGGCGCGCGGCCTCGCGGGCCCGGGCCAGGGCCGGCAGCAGAATCGCCGCCAGAATGCCGATGATCGCGATGACCACGAGCAGTTCGATAAGGGTGAAACCATGCTTCTTCATCGTGTTCACTCCATTTGCCGCACACGCGCGGTGTTCCGCCGCGTTGTCCGGCGCTGACCGACCGGCCCCCGCCACCGACGATGGCACCGCCAAAACCTTAGCACAATCCCCATAATTCCTGTCAAAAGTCCAGTTTTGCCGTAGGAAGACGGGCCTGGGGACGGCCAAACATGGCGCCAAATTGGCGCGCGCACCTGGGCGGCAAGCCGGTTTCGTGCCGTCGGCCGTGTTCCTCTCCCGCAGCAGGGTTGGCCACGACAAAAACGGGCCGGACCTGTTTCGGCCTTAACTTGGCGCCCTTTACCCCATACCGTTTTTTGCACCCGGAGCGGCACAGGTCTATAATATTGACCCCGGGGGAACGCCGTGCTTCCCGGGAGCCGATACCGTCCATGTTCACGGCGCTGCGAGGGACGATGGAAGACGAAACGCGAATCACGCGGGGGCTTTCTTTCGACGATGTGCTGCTGCGGCCGGCCCGCTCCGGGGTGCTTCCGCGCGACACGAACGTGCGCACCCGGCTCACCCGGAACCTGACCGTCAACATCCCCGTGCTCAGCGCGGCGATGGACACGGTCACCGAGGCCCGTCTGGCGATTGCGATCGCGCAGGAGGGCGGACTCGGGGTCATCCACAAGAATCTCACAATGGAGGAGCAGGCCGAGGAGGTGGACCGCGTCAAGCGGTCCCAGGCCGGCATCATCTCCCACCCCTTCACCCTCACGCCCGACCACAAGCTGGGCGACGCCGAGGCGCTGATGGCGCGGTACCATGTGTCCGGCGTCCCCATCACGGACAAGACGGGCATGCTCATGGGCATCCTGACCAACCGCGACCTGCGCTTCGAGGAGGATTTCGAGCGCTCCATTTCCGAGGTGATGACGCCCAGGGAGCGACTGGTCACCATGACCGCCGGCGTGTCGATGGACGAGGCAAAGCGGCTGCTGCACAAGCACCGCATCGAGAAGCTTCCCATTGTCAACGAGCAGGGCCGCCTGGTCGGACTGCTGACCATCAAGGACATCATGAAGGCGCGCGACTTTCCGCACCGCTGCACCGACGAACTCGGCCGGCTCCGGGTGGGCGCGGCGGTGGGCGTGGGGCGCGGCGAACTGGACCGCGCCGACGCGCTCATTACCGCCGGGGCCGACGTGCTTGTGGTGGACTCGGCCCACGGCCATTCAGAGATGGTCATCGACATGGTCGCCCAGATCAAGAAGGCCTTTCCCGACACGCAGGTGGTCGCGGGCAACATTGTCACGGCCGAGGCCGCGCGCGACCTGTGCGAAGCCGGGGCCGACGCGGTCAAGGTGGGCGTGGGTCCGGGCGCCATCTGCACCACCCGCGTCGTGGCGGGCGTGGGCGTGCCCCAGCTCACCGCCGTCATGGAGGTCGCGGCAGAATGCCGCAAACACGGCGTGCCCGTCATCGCCGACGGCGGCATCAAGTATTCCGGCGACATCGCCAAGGCCGTCGCGGCCGGCGCGGACTCGGTGATGATCGGAAGTCTCTTTGCGGGCACCGAGGAGAGCCCCGGCGAAAAGGTGCTCTTCGAGGGCCGCACCTACAAGGTCGTCCGCGGCATGGGCTCCATGAAGGCCATGCAGCGCGGCAGCAAGGCCCGCTACATGCAGTTCGACGTCGAGGGCACCAAGCTCGTGCCCGAGGGCATCGAGGCGCGCGTCGCCTACCGCGGCGCCCTGGCCGACTACGTGCACCAGCTTGTCGGCGGCCTGCGCGCCGCCATGGGCTACTGCGGCTGCAAAGACATCGTCGAGATGCAGAACAACACCCGCTTCGTCGAGATGACCGCCGCCGGCCTGCGCGAGAGCCATCCCCACGACGTCACCATCATCGAGGACGCCCCCAACTACCAGGTGCCCAGATAAGAATTATTAACCACGGAATACACGGAAGAACACGGAAGAACTTGGAGCAGCAAAGCCGCAGCCAAATGAGATTCCACGAAAACCAAGACCAGTGTGGGGCAGACATTCCTGTCTGCCGTTCTTGTCGCGGATTCAACCGGGCAGACAGGAATGTCTGCCCCACACTGCGCAAAATCACCGCGCTTTGCGACGATTTTGAGGCATAGTAGTACGGAAATGAACGCAGGCGAGACGTACGGTTTTTGTAAGAGGTTTCTTTGCGCTCTATGCGGTCAAAGCAAGCAGGGATCTGACCGCAAGAACGCAAAGAACCCATAGAGAAGAACGGCCCCTATCTGATTTGCATAACATGACTTGCCGATGGCACAGCATGAACTTCCGCGCAAGAAAAAAAGAAGTCTACAGACAGTAGTACGGAGGGAGACCGGCGTTTCCTCGACATCGCGGTCCTGTGTCGGTACAATGCCCTGCATGTTGGATTCCGTTAATGCTGAGATTCTTTCCACCCTGGGATCGGGGGTGGTGCTTGGGCTGTCGGCCGGGCTTTCGCCCGGTCCGCTGCTGACACTTGTGCTGGCGCAGTCAGTGCGGCACGGCACGCGCGAGGGGCTGAAGGTCGCGATGGTGCCCTTCTTCACCGATGTGCCCGTCATACTCGTGTGCATTCTGGTGCTGAAACGGCTGTCACAGTTCGGGCCGGTGCTGGGCGCGGTGTCGCTGGTGGGCACGGTGTTTGTGCTGTGGCTGGCGTGGGAGAGTTTCTCCGTGCGCGGCATGGAGGTGGCGGATCCGGATGCGGACCCGAAATCGCTGCGGCGCGGCGCGCTGGTGAATTTCCTCAATCCGAATGTGTATGTGTTCTGGCTGACCGTGGGCAGCCCGATCATCCTGAAGGCCTGGGCGCAGACTCCCCTGGCCGCCGTGGGATTCCTGGTGTGCCTGCTGGGCTGTCTGGTGGGGTGCAAGATGATGCTGGCCGTGATTGTCGGCCGCTCGCGGCACCTGCTTGCCGGACGCGCCTACGTTGTGGTCATGCGCATACTGGGCGTGCTGCTCGTGCTTTTCGCGCTGCTCATGTTCCGCGACGGGTTGCGGCTGTTTGGGGTCTGGGGTGAAGGGTAAAGGGTGAAATATCCCGTCCTGAAATGGGTTTACACCTGACCGGGAAAGGAAGACCTTGTGGACAGGCAATGGATTCTTCCCCTTGCGTATCCCGGCTGTCCCCGCACCGTCTCTTTTTGCGCCACGGGACATCTCCCTGCCGGACATTTCTGAGTTCCCGGGTTCAGGATTTATTGACGACCGTCCCGATGCGACCGTTTGGTTCAATAGAAAACGGGACGCGCCACCGCCTTTGGTGGCGCGTCCCGCAGTTTTCAGATCAAGACGCAGGGAACGCGCTTATGCGTCCTTCTTGTCCTCAAGCTTGTCCACCGGCTTTTCCCCGTCCTTTTTCTCTTCGGGATTCATGGCATTCTTGAACTCGCTGATGGCCTGTCCCAAAGACTTGCCAATGCCGCCAAGCTTTCCCGGCCCGAAGATCACAAGCACGATGACAAGAATTATTACCAGATGGTAACCGGACAGGCCCATAACACAATCTCCCGCGTCCCTGCCACAATCCGGCGTGGACGGCTATTCAGGCTTCGTTTGGCGGCGCCCTTCAAAAGGGGCACCCTCACAGGATATTATACCTCTCGTTCTACGAGTAAACAAGACTCCCCCGGTGAACGCGGGGTTTCACCCCGACGTCGCGGCACAATGCATCTTCTATTTTGCCCAGACCACCCGGTCGATGAGGGGAAGATAGTCCGACCATTCCGCGCCGCGGCTCTTGGTTTCGCGGATGACCCGCGTGAATGCCTCGGTCTGCGCGTCGAGGTTGTCGATATGATGGAGCGCGATGGCCTCCAGTGTTTTGGGCGTCACGGGCGAGCCGTTTTGCAGTTCGCCGTGGTGCGAGAGGATGCAGTGGAGCAGTTGCAGGCGCAGTTTCTCGGGGAAGCCCTCAATCCCGGCTATCCGCTGCTGGACCATGTCGCAGCCGATTTGAAGGTGTCCCAGCAGCTTGCCCTCGTTGGTGTAGTCGACCACGAGGTCGTGGGTCATCTCCTGGAACTTGCCAATGTCGTGGACGAACACGCCGGCGAGCAGCACGTCGCGGTCGATGTCGGGGAAGAGTTCGCACAGGGTCAGGGCAAGGCGCGCCATCTCGTAACAGTGGCGGGCAAGCCCGCCCATGAATTCGTGGTGCCACTTCTTTGCGGCGGCGGCGGCGGTGAAGCGCTCCTCAAAACCGGGCTCGTTCCAGAAGGCTTCGACAAGCTTTTTGATCCAGGGGTTCTCGATGGTGTCGAGGATTTCGCGGAACTGCTTCACGTTTTCGGCGGCGTCGCCCGTGCTCTGCACGAGATCCTCCATGGCGAACTCGCCGTCGCGCAGGGGCAGCACCTGCTCGACGCGCACCTGGAGCCGGTTCTGGTAGGAGGCCACCTGGCCGCGCACGCTGACCACGTCGCCCACCTCGAAGAGGCGCGCGACATCGGCGGCGGCGTTCCAGAGAATGCCGCCGATCTCGCCGGTGCGGTCGCGGAACACGAGTCCGAGGAACTTGCCGCCGTCCTGCTTGGTGCGCAAATCCTTGCGCACCGCGACGAAGTAGTCGTTGACGCGGTCTCCGTCCTGAAGCATGTTTACAAACTGACTTTTCATGGGGTTACTCCACGGGATGGGAGGCTGCGGCGCGCGGCCGGATCAGCCCAACCCCTCTCCGGTTTCCTTCTGCACGTCTTTGCGGATTTCTTCGTGTTTCTTTTCGCGTTCCAGTTCGCGCTTTTCATCTTCCGGCGAGGCTGCGGGCTCGGCCTCTTTCTGTTCCTCGGTCGCGGCCGGGTCGGGGACGCAGAAGAGGAAGACGCGCGGCTCCAGGCTGGCCAGTCCCTCAAAGGCACCCCAGTGCACGGCATAGGTGCCGGGCTCAAGCATGGCGGCCGGGGCCAGTTCGACCAGCAGCCGGTCGGGCTCGTCGAGCGGGCGCTCCACAAGGGGAATGTCCTTGTCAGGCACCCACACCTTCTCGGTAAATGCCGGTGCGGGCGCGGGCGGGGCTACGGCGCCGGGGGCGGCGGGTGCGGGCGGCGGCGGCGGCGGCTGGGAGGACGCGCGCACCTGCCGCACGCGGGTAAGATGCGCGTCGTAGGGCGGAAGTTTGTGGGCGATCAGCCTTGGGGCGCCGGGTGCGGCGTCGGTTACTGCGTCGGTTCCGCCAAACGGGGCCATCGCGACGGCTTTGGGCATCACAGGCGTGCCGATCACGGGATCGCCCTTTTCAACATGGTAGCGGTTGAGACGGGGATGGTCGAGTTCCCTGAAGCGCATCTGCTCCAGCAGGAAGACTCCCTCGGTGGGCGGCAGGGCCCACAGTTTGATTTCGGGGATTTCGACGGTGCCGCGCGCGTCGGCCACGTCGGCCGCAGCGGGTGTGTAGCCGGTCTTCACAAACGCCAGCCGGGCCTGTCCCCTTGGACAATGCAGGGACCAGCGGCCGAGCGCGTTGGTGATGACAGACACGTCGGCGCCGTCCACGGCCACGGCCACGCCCGGCAGGGTCTCGCCGCTCATGTCGCGCACAGTGCCGCGCAGCAGGGCTTCGGGCCGGCAGCCCGACAGCAGCGCCGCCAGCGCCATCACCGCCAATGCCGCAGCCCCAGACGTTCTGTTCATTCTTGGTTGCATGCCGCCATGAACGCGGCGTTGACCGCCGCGCTTTCCATTGAATCCGTTTCGGACTCGTCCTGTTCGACAATGAACCAGCGCGCCCCGGCCGCTTTTGCCGCGGGCAGCACGGTGTTCCAGTCCATGATACCCCGCCCGAGTTCGGTGAGTACAGGGTCGGCGCCCGGCACCCAGGCCCGGCAGTCCTTCACATGCACCTGCGCCACGCGCCCGGCATAGCGGGCAAGGAGGGCAGGCGTGTCCGCGCCGCCGACCGTGGACCAGCAGGTGTCAAGCTGAAGCGCCAGATGTTCCGGGGCGCTGTTGGCAAAGATAAGATCAAATATGGTGCCGCCGTCGATTTCCACGAATTCATGGGCGTGGTTGTGGTAGGCCAGGCGCACGCCCCGTTCGCGCAATTTCGCGCCCGCGGCATCCATCGCGCGGGCTGCGGCAACCCATTCACTGCGGTTGGTGCACGTGTCCCCGCCGAGCCAGGGAACGACGGCGTCCACCAGGCCGAAGACGTCCGCCGCGTCGGCCGCGGCCACGGGGTCGCCGACCAGTTCGGCGCAGGGGACATGCATGCTGACGGCCTGCAGCCCGGCGCGCCCAAGCATGGCCTGGAGCTTCTCGGGGGCCAGTCCGTAGGTTCCGGCCAGCTCGACGCGGTCAAAGCCCGCGGCTTTCACGCCCTCCAGCGCCCCCGCAACATCCTTCTCGAACTTGTCGCGCACGGAGTAGAGCTGCAACGCATAGGGGTACTTCATCCGATGTCCCTTTCCCAGTGGCCCGGACGGGCAGGCCGCCGAACCGGCGCCTGACACTATGAATGACGCCCAAAGCGGCCGGGTTCCCGCACCCCCGGACAAGCGTCCGCCGCGCGGACGCCGACCCGGAGGCCAGCAATAACAACGGAGCAGCGCGGCCGTAAGGCCCCGCTGCCCCGCGCAAATCGGGCCGGTCCCTTGGGGGACCGAAAAAGACTACTCTTCGGGCTTGTATTCGCCCAGACCCACCAGCTCGATGCGGGCCATTTCACTGCCGTCACCCTGGCGGTGGCCAAGCCGCATGATCCGCGTGTATCCGCCGGGGCGTTCCACGAAAGCGGGGCCGATGGTGGTGAACAGCTTGCGCACGACGTCCTCGTCGCGCAGCGCGGCGAAGGCCTGCCGGCGATGGGCGACCGAGTCGACCTTGGCGAGGGTGATAAGGGGCTCGGCGAACTTGCGCAGTTCTTTTGCCTTGAAGACGCCGGTGCTTATGGCGTCGTGGCGGAACAGCGCAACAGCCAGGTGCTTCATGGTGGCTTTGCGGTGGGACATGTCGCGGCCGAGCCGCCGTCCTGCTCTATTGTGGCGCATGGGTGTTATTCCTCGTCCAAGTCGTCGGAGTCGTCCGAATCGACGTCGTCGTCAATGTTGTAAAGTTCTTCCACCGTATCCACAGGGATCGGCGCGCCCATCGTGCCGGCTGCGCCGACATTCATGCCCAGCGACAGGCCCAGTTCCTCGAGTTTCGCCTGGATTTCCTTGAGAGACTGCTTGCCGAAGTTGTGAAAGGACAGCAGTTCCAGCTCGGTGCGCGCCACCAGTTGGCCCAGGGTGCCAATTCCGGCGGACTTGAGGCAGTTGGCCGACCGCACGCTCAGTTCGACTTCGGCAATCGGCTTGTTCATGAGCGTCATCAACTCGGAGGCTTCGCCGTCCAGCTCGCCGGCGCCCCCGGCCGCCTCGCGCTCTTCCGGCTGGAAGATGCTGAAGTGGCTGATGAGAAGGGCCGAGGCCTCGGTCAGCGCGTCCTGCGGCGTGATGGAGCCGTTGGTCCACACGTCGAAGATGAGGCGGTCGAAGTCGGTCATCTGTCCGACGCGCGCGTCCTCGATTTGGAAATTGACCTTGGTCACCGGCGAGAAGCTGGCGTCCAGGTAAATCGTGCCGAGCGGG
>CAIXUF010001454.1 GCA_903922535.1 Candidatus Hydrogenedentota bacterium | reverse complement strand
TCCTGGCCAAGATCGTCGACGGCATCATTCTGGGCGTGGTGGGCACCGCGGTGCAGATGGGGATTCTGGGAACAAGCCTCGGAATGGGTACGCAGCCGGGACAGTTTGACTGGGCGAGCATGGGCATTTCGTGGATTATCGGCCTGACCATCGGCATCAGCTACACCGTCTTCTTTTTGGGCAAGTTCGGCGCAACGCCCGGAAAAATGGCCGTGGGCATACGGGTCATCCGCTCCGACGGCGCCCCGATCACCTACGGGCGCGCCACAGGGCGCTTCTTTGCGGAATACCTGAGCCTGCTGATCCTTTACGTCGGCTATATCATGGCCGGATTTGACGACGAGAAGCGCGCCCTGCACGATCACATCTGCGACACGCGCGTCGTGAAGAACTGACTGCGGGGGGAACGTCATGCGAGTGCTGTCAACCGCGTGCCCGCGATGCTCGACACCGCTGGACATCCCCCTTCGCGACAGCGTGCGGGCCAGCACTTGTCCGATCTGCGAGGCGCGGGTGATTACCCATGTGTTTCCCGCGCTGCTGCGGCCGGCCGTGGTTGCCCCGCGCCGGGACGCGGCGGCGCTCACCGACGAGAGCACCTGTTTCAACCATGCCGCCAAGCGCGCCGTGGCGGTTTGCGAGGACTGCGGCCGTTTCGTGTGCAATCTTTGCGACGTGCCCGTTCCGGGCACCGCGAAACACCAGTGTGTGGGCTGCTTTGAGCAGTCGCTGAAGCGGGAGACGGGGCCTGAGCTTTCGACCAGCCGCACACGCATGGACGATGTGGCGCTGACCGTGGCCGTGCTGGGCACCCTCGTTATCTATTTTTCTCCGATCACCATTCCGGTGGTTTGCTGGCTCATCATCCGCTATTGGGGGGCGCCGCAGGGTGTGGCCCCCCGAAGCCGCTGGCGTTTTGTGGTGGCGGGACTGCTGGTGCCGGTTCAGTTGGCGTTCATCGGCATGATCATCATGGCACTGAGATTCATGCACTAAGGGGAAGCGGAAACATGCCGGAACCCAAATCAACCCTGACAAAACTGGCCACAGGCCGGAACCTGTTTGCGCTGTTCGTGGCGAACAGGCAGACGCTTTGGCTGGCCGACGACCATCTGGTGCTGGAGATCACGACCGGGTACACCGAGCGCGTCCGACGTTTCTACTTCGCTGACATTCAAAGCATCGCCTACGCGCGCACCGCGGTGGGAGCGGTCATCAGCATACTGTGCGCCACGGCGGCGGCGCTGCTGGTCTTTTTGGGGCTTTGGAACATCTCCGATCTGGGACTCTACGGCGGCCTGTTCATTACAGCGCTGTCCCTGCTCCCGCTGGCGGGGCTGGCCGCCAACGTCATCGCCGGGCCCACCTGCGCGTGCGTCTTTTCCACGGCGGTTCACACGGAGCGGGTGCTGGCGCTGAACCGCATCCCGAAGGCGGAGCGTGTGCTGGGGCAGATTCTGCCCCGCATCGACGCCGCTCAGGGGCGGCTGAGCGCCGAAATGCTCGCGGCGGACCAGCCTGAGGCGGAATCCGTCGAGGCGGGCCTGCACGCCCTGGAGGGCAACGCGGGCCGGGTGGAACTGCGGCACGAGACGGGGGGCTTCCACAGGGCGACCTATGCCTTCTGTCTGGTCTTCGCCGTCAGCCACGCGGTCGACATTTTTGTCGAAAGCGCCGTCAAGAATATTTTTGACGGGCTGCTCCTTGCCGCACTGGTCATTTCCGCGCTGGTGGCGCTTCGTCGGCAGAACAACAGCGATCTTTCGGTTTCGGTCAAGAACCTTTCCGTCGTTGTCCTTATGCTGACCGGGGTCAGTTTTTTCGGCTCAATGTTTCTGGGCATCTATTTCTTCACGCTGAACCCGGAACGCGCCATAACGGGATCCATGATGCCCATGCCCAGAGACTCGATGGCGACCCAGGTGTTCCTTGTGTTTTGCACGATTGCTTTTGCGCTCGTGGGGGTCATGGGGTTAATGCGCCTGGGGCGTGCGGGCGTGGTTTCCCCGGTGGCCGAAAAGGTATTCACGTCGCCGCCCGCGGCGCAGGATGATTCCGATTGAGCATTGACCTTGCCAGACAGCGCTGCTACAACCACGCGCACCGCGAGGCGGCCGCGCGGTGTCCCGCGTGCCGCCGGTACTACTGCCGCGAATGCGTCGTCGAGCACGAGTCGCGGCTGCTGTGCGCGGCCTGTGTGGCGGACGAGGCCGTGCGCGGGGAACAGCGCGCGAAGCGGCACGGCTGGCCGGGCGCGGTGGCCGGCGCGATGCTCGGGCTGGTTCTTGCATGGGCGTTCTTCTTCATCGTCGGCTGGGGGCTGCTGAGCCTGCCCAGCCCGACCCATTCCGCCGACGTGTGGAATGAACGGCCCGGCCATGACTAGCGGGAAGCCGAAGAGGGCGGCCGCGGCGGGATCCATGATCGACCTGGTCGAGCATGCGGTCGCGCTGGTGCGCGCGTCCGGCTGGGGAGCGCTGAGCCTCTACTACCTCGGAGCCATGCCCTTTGTGGCGTTGTTTGTCCTCTTCTTCGCCGACATGTCGGTGATGGCCTACGACCCGGCACGGCTGGCGCTGGGGTCGCTGCTGCTCGGTGTGTTTTTCCTGTGGATGAAGATCTGGCAGGCGGTGTATGCCTGCCGGCTTTGGGACCGCCTGCAGGACCGCAGCGACATGGAAGATCGCCACTGGGTCAGGCTTGCGGCGCGGCAGTCCTTTTTGCAGCCCTTCGGGCTGCTGCTGCTGCCCCTGGCGCTTTTGGCGCTAATCCCGTACGGTGCCGTCTATGCCTTCTACCAGAACGTCACGGTGCTCGACCGGGGCCGGGACATGAAGGCGCGCGAACTGTCGCGCGAGGCGCGGCAGGGCGCCGTGGAAGAGCCGCGCCAGGCGTTTCTGCTCCTCTGGGCGATCAGCCCGTCGATCATGATTTTCATGGCGGCGCTGGTCTACCTGGTGACGCCGCTGGTGGGGACGGTGCTCCCCGAGGGGTTGATGATTTTGGCGGGCTTCTTTCAGGGGATCGTGCTGATGCTGTTCTTCCCGCTTAGCCCCCTGCCCGTGATCCTGGCGGCCAATGTGCTCATCGCCCTGACCATGGGTCCCTGGCTGTTGCAGACACTGCTTGGGGTGTCCACCAGTTTTGTTGAGGCCGGCGGAATATGGTCCGACTCTCTGACCTTCATTGCGGTGGCGGGCATCATCTACCTGCTGCTGGACCCGCTGGTAAAGGCGGCCTTTGTGCTGCGCTGTTTCCGGAGCGAGGCGGCACATTCCGGGGAAGACCTGCGTGTCGCGCTGCGGCGGACGCGCAGCCTGTCCATCGGCGGTTTGGTGTTGGCGGCAATGGCTGCGGCGTTGTTGTCAGGCGCTGTTGCGGGTGCCCAGGAGACGGCCGCTCCGGCCGTGCCGCCGACGGCGCAAACCGCGCCCGCTTCCGCCGAACAATTGGACGGCCAGATTGATCAGGTGTTCAGGAATGGACCTTACGAGTGGCGCATACCCGGCGTGAAAGATTTGCCCAAGACGGGGCTGTTTGCGGCCTTTATCGAAGGTGTTATCAGAACCATCCAGGAATGGGCCGATTGGGCGGCCGAGAAGTGGCAACAATTCAAAGACTGGATGAGGCGTTGGATTTTCGGCAACCGCGGAGGCAATGAGAAGGGTGGCATGGTCAGCGCGTTCGACGCGGACATGACACTGCTGGTGCTGCTGGTGCTGCTTGTGTGCATTGCCCTGTTCCTGTATTGGCGGCATCGGCGCAACCAACCGGCCGGTGCGCCGATGGCGGCGCTGCCTGTGGCCGAGGCCAGGCCCGACCTTGCGGACGAGAACACGCTCGCCACCGACCTGCCCGATGACGAATGGGCGCGGATGGCGGCGCAACTGGCCGCGCAGGGCGAATACCGGGGTGCGTTGCGGGCCTCGTTTCTGTCGCTGCTGGCATGGCTGGCCGCGCAGGATTTCGTGCGGGTTGCGCGGTCAAAATCGAACCTCGAATACGGAGGCGAACTGGAACGGCGCGCCCATGCGCGCCCCGACTGTCTGGCCGCCTTTCGGCTGGGCGTTTCGCTGTTTGAACCGGTGTGGTACGGGGCCCATCCGGCCACGCCCGATCAGGTGGGCCAAATCATGAACCTTGGGGAGCGGCTGCGGCGCGGTGAACTGGTCTAAGAAAACCACCATGGCGGCGGGCGGACTGCTGACGGCGGCCTTCCTGCTCTTCGTCTACGGCGTGCTGGTGCTGCGCATCCAGGGCGGCGGCGGCCACGCGCCCTATTCGTCCTTCCGCACGGACCCGTTGGGCACGCGGGCGCTCTACGACGCGTTGTCGCGGGTGCCGGGCATGCAGACCGCCCGCCATCAGGATCAGTACACGCGGATCAATGGCGGCGATGGCGACACGATGTTCATACTGGGGCTTGAGGAATGGGTCTTGGAGCGCGAGGACGCCCAGGCGCTGGAAATCTTTATGTCTGAGGGCGGGCGGGTGGTGGTCGCGTTCCACGGCCGTTCCAGGATGCCCCATGCCATGGAGCAGGCGGAAAAGGACAAGAAGGACAAAGCCGACGGCAAGACCAAGCCGTCGGAGAACAAACCCAAGGAAACACCGAAGGGCGATCATGACCGCGACGACGAACTTCCCTGGCAGGACCTGCAAGAGCGTTGGGGTTTTGGGTTTGCCTATACCGACGCCAGCCTGAAATCGCTCTCCGCCGGGGTCGCGGGGGATCGTCCCGGATTCCCCGCGAATGTTCCGTGGCGGTCGGCAATGTGGTTCAAGGACGCGAAACCGGCGTGGCATTCAATGTACAGCATTGGCGATCATCCCGTGGCGATGGAGCGGGATTTCGGGCGGGGCCAACTGGTGCTGTTGAGCGACAGTTACCTGTTCAGCAACGAGGCGCTGCGCAGGGACCGGCAGACGGCGTTCATCCTGGGGATGGCAGGCCGGGACCGGCACCGGATCATCTTTGACGAGGCCCATCTGGGATCGATCAGGCAGGAGGGTGTCATGACCCTGGCGCGGCGTTACCGGCTCACCGGTTTCCTGCTTGCCGGGCTGGCGGTGGTGGGCCTTTACCTGTGGCGCAATGTGACATCGCTGGCGCCGCGCCGGCCCGATGAACAGGACGATGACGGCGCGCAGGCCGGGCTGGGCGCGGGCGCTGCGCTGACCGCGCTGCTGCGGCGCAGCGTGCCTGCGGCGTCCCTGCCGCAGACTTGCTGGCGGGAGTGGTTGCGCTCATTTCGCGGGGGGCTTGCCTCGAACGACCCGCTGACGGGAAAAGTGGAGCAGATTCTGGCGCAGCGTCCGGCGGGACGGCGCGGCGCGGCGGAGACCGTGCGACAATACCGGGCCGTGACCGCGGCCCTGGCGGAAAGGAAGGTGCATCGTGGCACAAGGCCTTGAATCCCTGAAAGAAGTGCTGGGCCGGGTGCGGGACGAGGTCTCCCGCGTGATCATTGGACAGCGGGATGTGGTGGACCTGGCACTGGTGGCGATATTCACACGCCAGCACGCGCTGGTGGAGGGCGTTCCGGGCATTGCGAAGACGCTGCTCGTGCGGACCCTGTCCCGCGCGCTGGGCTGCGATTTCGCGCGCATCCAGTTCACGCCCGACCTGATGCCCGCGGACATCATTGGGACCAATGTGTTCGACATGCGCTCGGGCGCGTTCACGCTGGTGAAGGGCCCCGTGTTCACGTCCTTCCTGCTTGCCGACGAGATTAACCGCGCCCCGTCCAAGACCCAGTCGGCGCTGCTTCAGGCGATGCAGGAGCGCTGCGTCACCATTGATCGGGACACGCACACGCTCTCGCCCCTGTTCACGGTCTTCGCCACGCAGAACCCCATCGAGTACGAGGGCACCTACCCGCTGCCCGAGGCGCAAAAGGACCGGTTCATGTTGAAGATCCGCATGGACTGTCCGGATCGGGCCGGTGAGATGGATCTGGCGCGGCGGATGCTCGGCGCCGACGCGCCGGAAAGCACGCTGGCGAACGGCGGCGTGCAGCAGGTGATTTCGCAGGAGGAACTGACGGGGATGCACGGGCTGCTCGCGCAGGTCGTGGTGCGCGAGGAACTGCTGGCCTACATGGTGGACGTGGTGCGCCGCACGCGCGCCGACAACGCCATACTGGTCGGCGCGGGCCCCCGCGCCACCCAGTCGCTGATCCTGGCCTCGCGCATATACGCCGCCATCCACGGCCGTGATTTCGTGACGCCCGACGACGTCAAGACGCTTGCCGTGCCCGTGCTGGAGCACCGGCTGGTGCTGCGTCCCGAATATGAAATTGAGGGACTGGGCGTGGACGAGGTGATCCAGCGCATATTGCAGGAGGTGCCCGTGCCGCGATGATCGTCCCGGGCAACAGGTTAATCTACTGGACCGCGCTGGTCGGCGCGGGTGCTGCGGCCCTGTGGGCCGTGCAGCCCGGCCTGTTGCCTGTGATACTGGCGCTGTGCGGCCTGTACCTGCTGGTGGTTGCGGCCGATGCCTGGCGCGGACGCCGCGTCCTTGCAACCGTGGCCGTGACCATGCCCGACGATGCGCGGGCCACGGTGGATCGTCCGGCCACGCTGGAACTCACGGTCAGCGGGGGCACGGACCTGGTCCGTATTGCCGCGCTGTGGCCGGAGGCGGTGACGCCGGAGCAGGAGATTCTTTCCGTGCGTTTGCCGGCCGATGGCAGTGCCGGCAGGGTGGAATGGCCCTGCGTGGTGCGGCGGCGGGGCGTGCATGCGCTGACCCTGGTGCGGGTGGAGGTGGAATCGGCATGGGGGTTTTGGGCGTTCCGGCGGGACTTTGAAGTCTCCTGCCGCATGCGCGGCTATCCCAACCTGATGGCCGAGCAGAAGGGGCTTGCGGCCATCTTCCTGAACCGGGGACTGGTGGGGGTGCATGCCCAGCGTCAGGTGGGCAAGGGCCGCGAGGTGGAGAAGCTGCGCGAATACCTGCCGGGCGACTCCTACGAGGACATACACTGGAAGACCACGGCCAAGCGGGCGCGGCCCATCACCAAGGTGTTCCAGGTGGAGCGCGTGCAGGAGGTGTATCTGGTGGTGGACGTGTCGCGCCTGAGCGCGCGGCCCGCGCCGAACCTGAACGATCTGGAAACGGCTGACAGTGACCGCACGCAGTTGGAGCGGTTTATCACCGTGGCGATGGTGCTGGGCGCGGTGGCCCAGCGGCAGGGCGACTTGTTTGGTGTGATGGCCTTCGATGAGCGGGTGCGCGCCTTTGTGCGCGCGGGCCACGGACGGCAGCATTACAGCGCCTGCCGCGACGCCATGTTCGCGCTTGAACCCGGCACCGGCAACCCGGATTTCGGCGAGGCATTCACCTTTCTCCGGCTGCGGCTGCGCCGTCGTGCCATGCTCTTTTTTCTGACCAGTCTGGACGACCCCGTACTGGCGGAGGGATTTCTGAACAACGTCGGCATCATCGCCCGGCGTCATCTGGTGATGGTGAACATGCTGCCCGCGCCGGGCGTGGGGCCCGTCTTCCAGGGGGCGGACGTGGAGACCGCCGCCGACGTGTACCTGCGGCTGGCGGGGCACTTGGTGTGGAACGACCTGCGCGAATTGGAACTGCGGCTGCGGCAGCGGGGTGTTTCGATGACCATGACGGAAAATGAACGGTTGTGCCCGCAGTTGGTGTCCCAGTACATCAGCGCGCGGCAGAGGCAATTGCTATGATTGTGGATGTCGGCCGCTTTGGCGCCTCCGAATCCCCCCACTGGGAAGAGCTGGAGGCCATGCTCGCCGCGCTGGACCGGGACGTGGCCCGCACACTCACGCTCGAAGAGGCGCGGCGCATGCACTACCTGTACCAGCGCGCGGCCAGCGGCCTGGCCCGCCTGTCCGGATTCCCGGAGGACCACGTGCTGCGGCTGCGTCTCGAACCGCTTGTCGCGCGGGCCTATGCCGAAATACACGAGACGCGCGCGGGCCAGACCCGCTTTTCCTTTGTGGCCTGGATCACGCAGACGTTTCCGGCAACGTTTCGCAGGCAGTTCTGGGCGTTTCGCCTGTCCGTGGGGATTACCCTGCTGGGCGTGCTGTTCGGTGCGGGAATGATTCTGTTCAATCCGTCGTCGAAGGATGTGCTCATGCCCTTTTCGCATCTGCACGGCGACCCGAAGGAGCGGGTGCAGAAGGAGGAGGAAAAGGCCGACAACCGCGTGGGCGGCGCGCATGGCCAGTTCGCCGCGATGCTGATGACGCACAACACGCAGGTGTCCATTTTGGCCATGGCCCTGGGTGTGACCTTTGGCGCGGGCACCTTCGTGCTGCTCTTCTCCAACGGCGTCATCCTCGGCGCGGTGGTGGCCGATTATGCGCAGGCCGGGGAGGGCGTGTTTGTGGCCGGATGGCTGCTGCCCCACGGCTCGGTGGAGATCCCGTCCATTCTGATTGCGGGGCAGGCCGGGCTCATCCTGGGGCGCGCCCTGATGGGCTGGGGCACGCGCAAGCGCGTGCGTGCGCGGCTGCGCGAAACCGCGCCCGATCTGGCGACGCTGATTGCCGGCGTGGCCGTCATGCTGGTGTGGGCCGGCATTGTCGAGTCGTTCTTCTCGCAGTACCACGCGCCGGTGCTGCCCTACTGGATCAAGATAGCCTTTGGCGTGCTCGAACTGGGCTGTCTGGCGCTCTATTTCTGGCGGGCCGGACGCGGAAAGGAGGCACGCCCATGAACGGATTCCGGCCTCGCGGCCTCGTCATCCGCACGCCCGAGGGCGTCTCTTTCGCGGTGCCCCTTGCGGGGCCCTACAGCCGTTTTCTGGCGTACACGATAGATCTGACGGTGGTGGTTGTGCTCGGGATGATCATGATGCAGGTGCTTGCCCCGCTGCGCCTGCTGGGCGGCGACATCGCGGGCGCGCTGGCCATTCTGGGATACTTCTTGATCAGCATGGGCTACGGCATACTGGCGGAGTGGTTCTGGGGGGGAAAGACACTCGGCAAATGGCTGCTGCGGCTGCGGGTCATGGACGCTGCCGGGCTGCGCCTCAGGTTCAACCAGATATTCCTGCGCAACCTGCTCCGCGCGGTGGACATGCTGCCCGCGTTCTATCTCGTGGGCGGCACGGTCTGCGCGCTGAGTCGGCTCAACCAGCGGCTCGGGGACTATGTGGCCAACACGGTGGTCGTGCGCACCCCGCCCGCGGCGGGTTTCAGCGACAGCCTGCTCGGCGCGGGCAAATACAATTCACTGCGCGAGCATCCGCACATCGAGGCACGGCTCCGCCAGCAGACCGCGCCCATGGAGATTGCCGTGGCGATTGAGGCCATCCTGCGCCGTGACAGCCTCGATCCCGCCGCGCGCCTTGCGCTCTTCGCCGAACTGGCCGAACATTTCCGGTGCAAGGCGGCCTTTCCCGAATCGGCCCTGCTTGGGCTTACGGACGAGCAGTTCGTGCGCAACGTCATCGACAGCCTCTATTGCGGCCAGACCGCATAGACGGGGCCACTCCCCCGGTCTCTGCTGTTTCCCCGGAAAAGGGCGAAATTCCCGGCCTATTTGTGCTATTATTCCTTTGCCGATGGCCATGGGTTTACATCCCGTCCCATGTGTCCTATCCCCTTTTAATCCCATGGAGGCGATCCTTTCGCCCCGCGTGCCGGGAGGCGAAAGGATACGGTCCCATGCGTGTCCTCTGCCAGCCGGGTTATGGCGGTTGTGTCGGTGTGCCACCGAATAGCCGCACAAGGAGTAGCCGTGCAGCGCACCATTTTTGACACACCGTTTGTCACCGTTGTTGGACGTTTGTGGGCCCGGGTCTTCTTGGGCGTGCTGGGGTGGCGAACAGAGGGGAAATTGCCGGAGATCCCGAAGTTTGTGATGATTGCAGCGCCCCATACGACCAACTGGGACATGCCCATCATGCTGGCCGTCGGGTTCCTTATGCGCGCCAAACTCTTCTGGATGACCAAGGAATCGGTCTTCCGGGGACCTTTTGGCGGTTTTCTGAAGTGGTTGGGCGGTATCCCCATTGATCGGAGCAAGGCCAATGGCGTGGTCGGCCAATGCATCGAGATGTTCGGCAAACATGACCGGCTTATTCTTGCCGTGCCGCCGGAGGGCACGCGAAAAAAGGTCCGGGCATGGAAAACGGGCTTTTATCACATTGCTGTGGGGGCCAAAGTCCCCATCGCGCTCGGTTATCTCGATTATGGCCGTCGACGGGGCGGTGTCGCCCGGCTGTTTCAGCCCACCGGGGACTATGCCGCGGACATTGTGGAGATACAGGCGTTTTACGCGACCATCACCCCGAAGTATCCCGAACTGACATCCACAGACACGCCCCGGGAACCCGAGTGAAGTATCGTTTGGCTTCAGCGTGCAGATGCTGCATCTCACGTCTGGGCAAACCGGGCATACACGACGGCGATTTTGCGTGACGGCTCCCAAGGAATTCTGCCTTTCCGGCCCAGGGCGTTCGCACACAGTCACTTTCCTTTTCCGGAATTACGCTGCGGCGGAGAGCAGAATGGATGGCCTTGTTCCGGGGCGCACATTCCTTTTGCGAACAGTTTGCAAATCCTTGACAGAAAGGCCCCGCTAGTCTATAATCAGTACATGTGGCGCTCTTTTCACAGCAACAGAACCATAAGGTCAAGGGGGTATACCCATGAGTAAGATTCGGTTTGCAGCCATGTTTTCGACACTGTTCTTGGGGGTTTGCCTGAGCGCGTCCGCGCAGGATGTGCAGTCCATTGCGGCAACCCAGGGCGCGGCGCAGGTGAAGGCCGTGGCGGTGACGATTCCAGATGCCAATCTGGAAGCGGCATTGCGCAAGGCGCTTAACAAGGCCTCCGGTGATATTCTGGACACCGACCTGGCCGGGCTTAAAGAACTCCTGGCCATCAATCGCGCCCAGGACGGGCAGTTGAACGGCTACGCCCTCGCGGGCGCAACGGTTTTGCAGGTAAGAGGATTCGTTGCGCTTACCGATGGTGACAGTGTGACGATCGCCGGCGACAGCACGACCTACACGCTGGTTTCCCACACGACCTCCACAATCACCATTACTCCGGGGCTTAGCGCCGACATACCGGTCACGCCGGACGCCAGGCACATCACCGTTGGCACCCCCGGCCCCGGCATTGTGGACCTCACCGGCCTTCAACACTGCACCAGTCTTGAAGAATTGGACCTGACGAGCAACAGCGTGGCGGACCTGACGCCTTTGACCGGGCTGCCCAGTCTGATTCACCTCTATCTGACGAACAACCAGGTGTCGGACCTGACCCCGCTTTCCGGCATCAGCACGCTTCGCGGCCTCGGCCTGATCAACAATCATGTGGTCAACCTTGCCCCGCTGGCGGGCATGGTCAGCCTGACAAGGCTTGACCTGTGGAAGAACAACATTACTGACATCGGTCCGCTGGCCGGGCTGTACCGCGTCTACGACCTTGATTTGCGCGAGAACCAGATCACCGACACAACACCTCTTGCAGGCCTTACCGCCCTGACCGGACTGGCCCTTGACAACAATCCCATCGGGGACGCCGGCATGGCGCACCTGTCCGGACTTGTGAATCTGAAGCGGCTGGCCGTGAATTTCACGCAGATTGGCAATGCCGGTCTTGCCGCAACACAGCCCCTCACCAATCTCCACATGCTGGCGGCGGGCGGGAACACGTTCACCGAATTGGACACGCTGGTTGCCAATGCCGGTATCGGGGACGGCGACTATGTTTTTGTGGGCACGGCCCTGGGCGCGGCGGTGGACTGCGACGACGTTGCGCTGCTCCGCGCGCGCGGGGTGATCGTGGATGACTTGGATGCCTGCCAGCCGGTCCCGGACCGCGACGACGCGGACCGCGACGGCGATGGGCTGAACGACTATGACGAGGCGTTGCATTACTGCGATCCCACCAATCCCGATTCCGACGGTGATGGCCTGCCGGACGGGTGGGAAGTGAAGTACGGGTTCAACCCCATGGACCCGCGCAACGGCAGATGGAATTTGCGCCCCGCCACCTGGGACTTGGACGGGGACGGACTCACCAATCTGCAGGAGTTTGAATTGGGTTCAGACCCGACCGACATCAATGATCCCTACCCCCAAACACAACCCACTGAATGCACGGCGATGGTGCGCATTTTTGTCAACGCGATGACCGGGGTGGATGATCCCAGCCACGGTTGGACTCCGGGTCTGCCTTGCCGCACGATGCAATACGCTTTGTACCTTGTTTCGACGTATGTGTGCGAACCCGCAACAAAGGCGGCAGCCAATGTTCGCTTTGAGATCATTGTCGCCCCCGGAACCTATGACGAGGGCACGCTGAACGTTCCCAACAATGTTGGCATTCAAGGTGCGGGTTCAACGGGCGACACCGAAACAATCATTGTCGGAAACATTGTTGCCACCTATCCTGTCGAACTCAGGAGCTTCGTTGTGGAGCCGTCATCGGCGGCCCCAACGACCGGCACCACGTCACTCCTCACAATCCTACCGGGCACAGGGCAGCCGTCCGGCGCGACCCAGTCGATTATTTTCGAGGTAAGGTTTGACGGAAACTTTGGCGGTGTCCCCAGTTCCTGGTCAGGTCTGGACATCCGGGGCAATCAGGGCGAACAGTCGCAAATCGCCGATGTCACGTTCTCAAACCTGGACAACGCGATTGTGGTCGAAGGGCCGATGCCAGCAATCGTTCACAGCACGTTCAGTGATCTTACGGGAGACGTTCTGCAGATTACGGTCACCGCCACGAGCACCGTGGGCGGCGGTTTGGGTGACCCGAACAACCCCAATTCAGGGTTTAACACGATTGACTTGGGCACTGTCCAAGGCGACATTGTGCAAAACGACAGCCAGATTACGGTGACCATTGACAACAATGACTTCGGCACCATCGACATTACCATCATCACCGGGCACCTTGGGGGCACGGGAACGGCAGTGACACCGCCGACAATTATTCTGACTCCCGGCTCGGCGGGGGATGCGGCGACTGCCACCATTACGGTGTGGGATGCCAAGACCCAGGCACGCATCACGAATGCCTCGATAACCTTGAACGGCTTTTCCAACCCGGTCAAGGACAACAGCAATGGCGTGTACACTTTCCTTGCGCTTTCTGTGGGTAGTCACACCTTTGCTGTAAAGGCGGACGGCTACAAGGACGAATCCAGGACGGTGGTGGTTGGCGCGGGACAGCAGATCATCCTGCTGGTGCCCATGTTTACCACGGCGGTGGAGGGCGAAGGCGAGGGCGAAGGCGAAGGTGAAGGCGAAGCTCCCACGCTCCAGCAGATGGCCCAATACTTGTACGACAACTTTGACGCGGTCGACACCAACCATGACGGCAGAATCAGTCTGGCGGAGGCACAGGCCGCCCAGCCGCGCCTCACGGCGGCAGACTTTGCTGAAATTGACGCCAACAGTGACGGAGTGCTGAGCGCGGCGGAGTTGGAAACCTATCTCGGCCTGACGAACTGCCACTGCAATGCCGGCAGCAGCGCCGGCGCCATTGTGGCGGGCGTTGTTGCCCTCTTGGCAACCTTCGTTGGACTGTTCTTCTGCTTCTCGGGATGCTGATCCGGCAGAGCAGACGGAGGAGCGGCATAACGCGGCGGCATGAACGGAGTGGATCTTAAAGTGCAGTATTTGTCCCTGCCGGGCATGGTTCGTGTGCGCGGAGCCCTTTGTTCGGTTGCCCTGTTTGTGCGCATGGGAGCGCCCCTGCTGCTGCTGATCTGCCTGGCGGGCTGCAACAACCAGTACACCATGGATCTGACGGTTCCGGTTTACAGCCACACCGTGAGCAGGCTTCCCAGCGCCTTCACGCCGGGGATGCCCATTCCGGACGCGTACTCAATAGAGCCCGTGCTGGTATGCAGTATTCCCAACGAGGACACGATGTGGGCCAAGGTCAGGGAGAAACTGGGCGATTTGCTTGGCGGGTACGTCGAACAGCACTACAATATCGATAAACTCGAACTGCTTGAATCCAAGTTGATGGCCACGGCGGGCACCTTCGAATCGCTCACCTATGTGAAACTTGATTTCAAGCCTGCGCCAGTTGACGGCGTGGAGCAGCCCGTGTTCGCCTTGGGTTTTGCCTCTTCTGACCAGGGACTGGGCACGGAGATTGACCTCACGCCCCCGGTTCCCGTGGACTTGGTTCCGATCATGGAGGCCTCACAGGCCAACGACGGCTCGAACTGCCCGATTGTCGAGGCGGAGGTGCACGGGGCGGTTCCCCAGTTGCCGGTGTCTGCGGAGGTGACGGTGAGTGTCCGGGCAACCGTGACGGCGTCGGGAGTTCTTGCGTCTTTCGCCGGGTGGGTGCTACAGTTGTTCCTATAGCAGTTTTGCGGCGTACATGGTGTTTTTTCCGGTGCGCCATGCGCAAGTCGGCCTTGGTTGGCGGGCTGCGTTGGTGCGTTGGTGTTCAACTACTGATATACTGTTGCGTTGGTACTTCAAGTGTTCCCTTTGGCCCGTTTCAGAGGCATGGAGATTAATACGATGCAGAAGTCTGAAAAAGTGCGGCGCGTTCCGGCCGTGGCCGCAATCGAATCTGTGCTCAGCATAATCGCCACGATTGTAGGCCTTATCGACGCCATCTACACGCTGATCATGAAGTTTTTTGGCGTCACGACGGCCTGATCTTCCCTGCTCAGGGCGTGGAGGCGGTTTTGGCCTGGTCGCGTTGAGGTGTGACGTTGTGTCGCATGTCGGCGGGTTGCCCGGTCGTGCGGGGGCTTGAGCACCGGGGGGACATCGGGGGGGCGCCTATCCGGCGCGCAAACTGCCGTCTGGCCGGCAAAAGGGTCCTTGCATGTACGAACGGATAGAGGCGTGGCGTGCGGAGAATGCCAGGCGGATACTGGAAAAGGCCCGGCGGAAGGCGGATGGCGAAACGGCCATCGACATGGATCGGGCCCATCCCCGCCTGATGTATATCCTGCTGGACCAGGGATCATGGCATGATCAGGACCGGGTGCAGGATATGTGGGCGGGGCTGATCGTGTCGTCCTGCGCGGGCGATGCCCGCGACGAGAGCAATCTCATCTTCATCAACCTTCTCGGCGCGATGACGGTGAACGAGATCTCCATGTTCAACTATGCCTGCAACGTGGCCAACAAGATTGTCTCGTCCGAGGGGCTTATAGTCGCCGACACGCTCCTTTGCGAGTTGTATCCGCTGGGCAGGATAGCCGGCATCACCGACCTCTTCAGTTTGGACCGCGAACTGGATCACATGCGGATGCTGGGACTGCTCCCCTACGGCATGGATTCGGTCAAGGACATCCTTGTGGCGGACATCACGCCGAGCACGCTTGCCCTGCACATGTACGTGCGGTGCCAGGGCCACGCGGGTTCGCCCGCAGAGTATTTCCTTTCCTTGTAACGGGACGCAGGAGGGTTTGCAGCCGTGCAGATGCCCGACCGTCAGGCCTATCGGGAAGCGGTCCGGAACCCCGACAATTTCGGGCTGCCGCTGCTTAAGCGGCTGCGCCTGGTTCTGGACCCCAAAACGAACACGCCCATGGCATGGCCGGGTTCGTTTGGCATCGTGTTCCGGATGGAGAACAGCCACGGCGAGGCGCGCGCCGTGAAGTGCTTCACCTCCCCCTATCCCATCCGCGCCGAGCGTTACGAGGCGGTAAGCGACTACTTCGACACCCTGTTCAGCCGCAACACCCCCTCCGTGCGTTTCTTGTCGGAGAGCTTCTACTCCCGCCAGGGCGTCCAGGTGGCGCACCGCTGGCAGCCCGTGCTGGTCATGGACTGGGTTGAGGGCGAACTGTTCAACCACCATCTGGGCGCGCTTTGTGCCGGGGAAAACTCAAGGCCGCGACTGCTCGCGCTCGCGCGAACCTGGACCGAACTGGTGCGCGCGCTTCGCGCCGACCGGCTGGTGCACGGCGATCTGCAGCACGGCAACATCCTGGCCGCGCCGGACGGCACCATAAAGCTCATCGACTATGACGGCATGTGCGTGCCCCTGCTTATCGGACGTTTTGTGCTTGAGGGGGGCCATCCCAACTACCAGCATCCGCGCCGGG
>CAIXUF010001453.1 GCA_903922535.1 Candidatus Hydrogenedentota bacterium | reverse complement strand
GGCAGTTCACGCTGCGCCGTGCGCGGGTTCTGCGCATCCATGCGGCGATCAATGATGCGATTGAGCGCCATGCCGAAGGTGCGCGCGCCCACTCCAACCAGCGCGATCAGCGCCAGTGTCCTCAGCGACGGGCATTTGCCGCCGGCGCCGAGCCACGCGCCGGCAAAAAGCAGGGGCAGGCTGAAAATGGTGTGCTCCACCCGCGTGAAGCGAAGCAGCTTCTTTCCGAGGGGAGCAGGACTGCTTAATGGGGCTCTTGCAAAACCGTCGGTTGCGAGGGACCGCAACCCTCCACGAAGTGAACCAACGGTTTTCACTGGAATGGAGGGCGTCGCTCCGTCGACGCCGTATTCATGGGGAGGTTTTGCTCCAGCCTCCATTACTTGAATCACATGCCCCGCCACCGTTTGAGAGCAGGAGTTCAGATGTTTTTGGATATCCGTCTTTCCATTCTCATCTGCCCGATCAGTTACGCCCTTGATCAAAAAGCAGGGAATATGATGGTCCGCACAGACGGCGGCAACCGCGTATCCTTCCATATCCACCAGGTCGCCGGCTTTCGCCAAGGCGGCTCGCGTTGCGGGGTGAAAGACAGGCTCTCGAACGGTCACCAGCGTTCGTCGTTCCAAAACCGGTGCCGGGCCTGCATCAAGGGACAGGGAATGTCCCGGATTTGAACCCTCTGCAACGGAACTGATCAAAAACACGCTTCCTCTTTCCACGCCCTCCGCCAGGGCGCCGCAGACACCGGCATTGATTACCGTCTGCGCATTGTGCTTCTGAATCAACTCCAGGCAAGCCTGGCGAACGTGTTCCGTGCCCATGCCGGAAATGATCACCCGAAATGCATCAGTGATGAGAGGTGTAGTAGCCGGTGTCTCACCGGCACTATAAACGGGAAACGGCGTGTCAGAAATAAGTTTCGCCTTTACCCTGTCCAGCAGAGGCTGCGCTTCGGAGACCGTTGCAAAGAGTATCCCGATCATGGTCCGATTCCCGCATCCACCGCCATTCGTTCCAGGGCGGCAATCGCTGAGCGGCCGCTGGAACCGAGATTCAGGCTGAAGTCGTTCACGTAGGTTGCAATGTGCTTTTGGATCACGTCGTCATCGAGTTCCTGAGCATGTTGTTTCACGTAGGCCTGTGTCGCCGACGGTTCGTCGAGAGCAAGGCGCAGGGACCGTTCGACCATCTCTTCACAACCGAGGATGCGTTCGGGCCCGAGCGATTTCCTGGCGCAGATACAACCGAGGGGGATCGGCAGGCCGGTCTTGGATTCCCACCAGTCACCCAGATCCACAAGCGAGACAAAACCCCTTTCGCGATAGACAAAGCGCCCCTCGTGGATGATGACCCCGGCATCGGCTTGCCCGCCCGCCACCATCGGCATGATTTGATCGTAAGGGGCAAAGAGCCGATTCTTGGCGTCCGGCGCCCAAAGGCGGAAGAGCAGGTGGGCGGTGGTGTATTCGCCGGGAATGACAATCCGGCAGGAGGGGGTATGTTGAGACTCGATGGGTTTCTTCGCAATCACTAGGGGGCCGCAGCCGCGTCCCAGGGCGGCGCCGACACGCAGGAGTTGATACCGGTTCCGCAAGTGCAGCCAGGCATGAAAGGAAAGTTTGGTTACGTCATAGACCTCGTCAAAGGCCATGCGGTTCAGTGTTTCCACATCGTGAAGATGGG
>CAIXUF010001452.1 GCA_903922535.1 Candidatus Hydrogenedentota bacterium | reverse complement strand
GGTCCAGGTCCGTCTCGATCCACGGGCCGAGCGGACAGAAGGTTTCGAAGGATTTTGCCCGTACCCATTGCCCGTCGTTGAACTGACAGTCGCGCGCGCTCACGTCGTGGGCGCAGGTATAGCCGAGCACGTATTCCATCGCGCGGCTCTCGGGCACGTGCCCGGCCGTCTTGCCGATCACGAGGGCCAGTTCGGCCTCGTAATCCACTTGGGCGGGCGCGATTTTTGGGATGACGACCGGCTCGTCCGGCCCGATCACCGTTGTGGTGGATTTCATGAACAGGATCGGCGTCTTCGGCAGTTTGTCGCCGCTTTCCGCAACGTGTGCCTTGTAGTTCTGGCCCAGGCAGAGTATGTTCGGCGGTTCAACCGGCGCCAGCAGCCGCACCTCGCCGAGCGCCACGCTGGTCCGGCCCGGCTTGAGCCCCTGCAATGGATTCCCTTCTGCCGCCGTCACCCGGTCGCCTTCGGCAATGCCGTATTTTACGGCGCCGGTCTTGTCTTTGAATCGTACGATTCGCATGTCTTGTTTTCCTTCCTTTCGGGATGCATTATGTTTTATACATTCGCTCGCTTTACTCCATCAATTTTGCCGCCGGGCTTTCCACGGCGCGGCGCAACGCGTCCAGGAAGCGCGCTGCCGGTGCGCCGTCAACGATACGGTGGTCAAACGTCAGGCTGAGCCACATGCGCTCACGGATGATGACCTGACCATCCACGGCCGTCGGCTCGGAAGATATCCGCCCCATGCCCAACACCGCGCATTCGGGGTGATTGATGATCGGCGTGAACGCGTCCACGCCCAGCGCGCCGAGGTTCGTTACGGTGAAAGTTCCTCCGGTCAGGTCCTCTGCCGTCAGCCTGCGCCGGCGTGCGCGCTCGGCCAGTTCGCGTGTGCGGGCCGCAACCTGCCGCAAGGAAAGGGCCACTACATCGTGTACCACGGGGACCAGCAGGCCGTCTTCGGTGTCAACCGCGAGGCCGATGTTGACGGCATCCGCCAGGATAATCCGGTTTTCCATCCACTGCGCATTGAGCGCCGGGTACTCTTTCAGCGTGAAAGCGATCAGTTTGATCGCCATGTCGCTGTAGGCCGGCGCGGGCTCCTCCGGCGAAGCGGCGGCCTTGAGCCGCTCGCGCAGGCTGACCAGCGCCGTTGCGTCCGCCCGGGTGGTCAGTGTGACAGGCGCGGTCAGGGTCTTGCTGGCGACCATGCGTTCGGCAATGGTCCGCCGTAATCCGCTTACGGCGATTTCCCGGCCTGCCGACGGCTTCGCGGAAATATGGGGCGGCGCTAGAACTTCGGGTTTTCCCGTGCCGCCGCGCCGGGCGCCGATCACATCCTGTTCCCGGATGCGTCCGCCCGCTCCACTCCCTTTGACGGTCCTCAGGTCAACTCCTTCCCGCAACGCCTTCTTTGCGGCGCGCGGGGTTACGGGTGGGACTTCACGCGATGGACACGGTGTTTGTGGCTCACGTTCCGAGGGAACGGCCAAGGAAGAGGGAGTCTTAGCGATGGGCTCCCGGACATCAACGGGTGCCACCACTTTCCCGGCATCAGCTTTAGGCGCGTGAGCCGGAGCCTTTGTCCCGGTGATCCCATCGAACGATACGGCCTCGCCTGCCTGGGCGAGATACCCGATAACGTCGCCGACCTTGATCGTATCGCCCTTCTGTGGTCCGTTGGGCGGGATGCGCAAAATTCCCTCATCTAGGGATTCGATCTCCTGGATTGCCTTGTCGGTCTCGACGGCGAACAAGGGGTCGCCAGTCTTGACTGCTTCCCTGTCCTTCTTGCACCACTCGACGAAGGCCGCCTCTTCCATGGACCAACCCTGTCGTGGCAATGTGATTTCGATCGGCATAAATCCTCCTTGTCCGGTTACTCGGCCATCAGGTCGCGCACTGCCTGGGCGATGCGATCGGGGTTCG
>CAIXUF010001451.1 GCA_903922535.1 Candidatus Hydrogenedentota bacterium | reverse complement strand
ACGCCGGCTGGAGTACGGAAAACCTCTTCGAGAACTGCGTGATCGAATCGCCTCTCCATTATGGAAGTCCCGGCTTTGGCATGTTTGCCACCGGCTCGTATGACAAGGAGCATGGCCCCAACGGGCCGCGTAACGTGATCTACAACTGCGATGTCGTCTCAACCTTGGATGGCGTCTTCGGGCGGGGCACAAGCGAGAACTGGTTGTTCCTGCACAACCGGTTTGTGGTCGGCAACGGGCCGGGCTTTCGGGCGGACGGCGGCTTCTTCGATGCCATACTCCGGCACAACACGTTTGTCCTGCAGAGCGGCAAATGGCCGATGGCGATGCTGGCCACTCCTGACTGTGTCGGGTTCGAGCTAATCGACAATACGCTTTACGGCGGAAACGGCAAGATCGTGGACGGCGCCGCCGCCCCGGCGGTGGATCGCGGAAACCGCGCGCTCCCCGCGGCTTCCACCAACCGGGCCGCCGCGGACTTTCCGCCGCGCCCCGTGGCGGCCCCGCCCTCGATCTACGCGTGGCAGAAAGCGCAAGAACTGTCGAAGTAACAAGGAAGATGCGATGAAAACAGGATGGATTCCAGCGCTGGCAGCTCTGTTGATGGCCTGCAATACCTGTGCCTTGGAGCCGGCCGGATCGGCTGCTGCGCCCGCGCAGAAGGCGGAGGCCGGGGAGCAGGCGCCGGCCGTTATCAGGAGCGCGCCTGCGCACGACAAGGAGGGTGTGTTCGTGTTGCCGGAGAAGCATGTCCGCAAGCTTCCAGATCTGTGCGACATGAAATCGGGCGGTCCCGCGCGGCAAGCTACGCACGTCAGCATGCGATGGAGCCAAACGTGTCTCGAAGTCGTGTTCGATTGTGAGGACAACCCCCGGAAAACTCGTTTTCAAATGTTCAATCGTCTGATGAAGCGGGGCGAGCGCGGTGGCCACGGGCCTGACGACCGCATGCAACTTGATGCGGACGGCGGACTGGTTGCGGATGAACGCCGCCCAGAGTTTATAGCCGGTCTCCAGGCAAAACGGGGATGCCACGGGTTCCCATGCGTGTTTGATGCTGGCGCCGCCCAGGATTCCTGACAGGAACTTCCATAGCCGCAGGGCGTCCACCAGACGGCGATACAGGTGATGGGCAAGCACAATGGCATAGGTTCTTCCACAACCCGTCTTTTGCCCTCGATTGCTGCAAAACACGCGCCAGCCACGCTGAATCCTCCCGGCGAAGGAATCCCCATAGCCACGCAAGTAGCCGTGGCGAATCAGGCAGCCCACGGCGCGACAGTGGGGACACGCCGTGTGCTTCAACCGGTGCCGATGTTCGTCATATTCTGCGGCGCTGGTGACGTACACCGTGCTGGCGGGACGCATGCTCACTCGCCTCCTTCTGACCGAAAGAAGCCGGTAGTATGCAATTCCAGCGCCCGCAAAAGCCAACCCCAACGGGGCTCAATACCTCAGCACATTTCTTGTGAATGTCGACGGCACATACGGCGAAACAGCCATTCCCAAATT
>CAIXUF010001450.1 GCA_903922535.1 Candidatus Hydrogenedentota bacterium | reverse complement strand
TGCCAAGCATTTTCGCACACGAAACAACGTTTTCCTTCTTGTGCCATTGTCTGCAGCAGTGTTATAAAAACCTTTTTCGATCCTGTTGGTCGCCATGTGCCGAGGTTGCACTCGCATCGTTCCGTTTAGCAGAGGAGTTTAAAAATTCCGCCGTGAGCGAAACCAGCACGCCTCCTCAACAAACCACGTCCGCGGCGCAATCCGCAGCCCCGCAAGCTCCGGCCCGCGGTCTGACGTTCCGTTCCCTGGTGGTCTGTATTGTCAGCCTGCTGCTGATGGGGATCTGGATCGAGTACGAGGAGCTTTACAACACCTATGGCGGGCCGCTGGCGGAGAACTCGCCGCCCAACGCCGCGGTCGGCGTGATTCTGGCCGTCATGGCCATCGGCGCGATTCTCTATGCCTTCCGGCGGCCGCTGCGCCTGGCGAACGCCGAACTTGTGGTCGTCTATTCCGCCCTGGTGCTCGCGGCGCCGCTTATGACGCAGGGGTTGTGGCACCGCCTGTTCGGATTGGTCGCGGCGGTTCCCCACTATGCCGACTTCAAATCCTACGAGAGCCTGCCGCCCATGCTGTGGCCGCACGGGCCGAACCTGCTGGCCAACGGGCAGTTCGAAGGCGGCCTGGAAGGCTGGCAGCAGGAAAACGGGCGCCTGACCTGGACAAACGAGACCTGGCGGGGGCGTTCCTGGCGGATCCCCGTGCTGGACAACGCCGGGCGCACCGATACCGTGGCGCGTCTCCGTGCGACGCTTCCGGCAACGGCCGTCGTGCCGGGCGAGCCGTTCCTTTTTTCCTGCCTTGTCAAGGCTGCGGAGTTTGCCGGCGTCGCAGCTTACACCATCACGCTGCAGGCGGACGATGCGCCGCCCTTGCGGATTTACACCGGAACGGACTCGACCCGTCCCACCTTCGCGCTGCCGTCCGGCCTGCAACGCGTGGGCGTTTGCCCCGTATTCATCCCATCGACGCTGACGAACCGCCTGTCGATCACGATCGGCCTGCGCGGACAGGGTACGCTGGCGGTTCATGACGTGCAGTTTTTCAATGTGAATGCCGTCGAGGGGCTTTACTCCGGCCGTCATGTCGTCCGCAAAACTGATCTGGCGGCGCTGGGCTCCAACGAACGAAACTTCACGATAATCCGACCGGACAACCTGTTCTCCATGGCAGGACTGCGGTATATCGCCGCCGGCGGCATCCCCTTGCGGCAATGGATACAACCGGCCATTGCATGGTCGGTCCTCATCGGAGCCCTGTTTGCGGGGTTCTTCGCCCTGAACGTGCTCATGCGCAAGCAATGGGTGGAGTATGAGCGGTTCACGTTCCCCCTGACCCTGCTGCCCAAGCATCTGTTTCAGTACGAGAATGGGCGCTTTCTGGTGTTCCGCAACCGCGTCATGTGGCTGGGCGCGGCCATCGTCTTCCCGCTGGCCATCTGGAAAGGAGTCTGCTTCTACTTTCCGGCCCTTCCGGCGCTTCCCTCCGCCACCCTGGCCCCGGGCGAATATGTAACCAACCCCATTCTCAAGGCGTTTTTCTCGCAATTCAATGCCGGTGGCACGGGGCTCGGCCTGACGTTCTGCGTGCTCGCGGTGACCCTGCTGATCGAGACGGACGTCCTGTTCTCGCTCTGGCTGACGTTCTTTGCCTTCCAGCTCTGGCAGGCTTTCGGCAAAGCATTCAACCTGACCCGCTACCCCGGTTATCCGTGGGAAAGCCAGCAGACCATGGGCGCCTTCATTGCGTTTGCGCTTCTGGCCCTGTTTGTCGGCCGGCACCACCTGGGGCGCGTCTTCCGCCTGATCGCAGGCGGCAGTGCGGCCCCCTCGGAACGGGGCGAGACAAGGACCTATCGCGGGGCGATTCTTCTGTTGCTGGCCTCGCTGCTGACGATCGGCGGCTGGAGCGTCTGGACCCACATGGGGGTTGGCGCCGGATTGCTGTTCTTCGGCTACATGCTGATCTGCGGCTTCGCCGCCAGCAAGATCCGCGCGGAAATGGGCGCGCCCTGGGCATACATGACGCCGTATGTGGGCATGCAGTTTGTGGCCGCCATGGGCGGGTTCGCCATCTTCTCCTCCACCGCCATGCTGGTGTCCACAATCGCGGCCGGGTTCATGTGCACATCCTGCTTCCTGCTGATCGCGCCGGCCCAGAT
>CAIXUF010001449.1 GCA_903922535.1 Candidatus Hydrogenedentota bacterium | reverse complement strand
TTGGTTCAAGCGCATAGTGATGGGCGCGGCCGTTTTCGCCGCGCTCCTGGCTGTTTTTCTCTACTTCTACGTGTTTCTTCCCATGTGGGATGTTCCGTTCAACGCGCAACGGCATGTGAACATTCCCCTGACACCGGCGTGGGCGCTGGAACCCTGGATCTGGGAGGACGACGTCAACACGGAGGCCTACACGCTGGAGATGCTCAACGGTTATCTTGAGCATGATTTTCCCGTGACGACGGTGCTGATTGACAGTCCCTGGTCCACGCGCTACAACGACTTCATTGTCGACGAGAAGCGCTTCCCGAATCCCGGCAAGTTCTTCAAGGATCTGAAGGCGCGCAACATTCGCATTGCGCTGTGGATGACGTGCATGGTCAACAGCCATGGCGACAGCACCGTGATCAAGGATTCAAGCGACTGGTTCAACGAGGCGGCGCGCAACGGCTACCTGGTGGGCAACGGCCACCAGGAGCGGTGGTGGCAGGGCCGGGGCGGCTGGGTGGACTACGCGAATCCCAAGGCCATGGCATGGTGGCGCGGCATGCAGCAGCAGGTGTTTGACTGGGGCATTGACGGTTGGAAGCTGGACGGCGCGGCGACGCTGTTCCGCGGCAAGCTGGGGCCGCTGCCGTGCCTTTACCAGCACACGGCCTCCGGGCTTATGTCGACCCGCACCTACATGGACCATTACTATCGCGATGAGTACCGGCATGGGCTCACGCAGAATCCCGAGTTTGTCACCATGAGCCGGTCTCTGGACAGTCCCCTCCCCTGGTCGCATCCGGAGGGGTATGCGCCCGTCGACGCGTCGCCGGTGAACTGGGTGGGCGACAACACGCACACCTGGGGATACGACACCAGGGGTCTGGAGCGGGCGCTGTTCTGCATCCTGCGCAGCGCCAAGCTGGGTTACAACGTGGTGGGCTCCGACATCGCGGGCTATCACGGCAGCGACGTCATCCCCCCGGACATTTACATCCGCTGGGCGCAGTTCTCGACCTTCTGCGGGTTCTTCCTCAACGGCGGCCACGGCGAGCGCTGCATGTGGAAACGCACGCCGCAGGAACTGGAACTGGTGCGCACGGCCCAGTGGCTGCACTCCGAACTGGTGCCCTACATGTACAGCCATTGCGTGGCGGCGCACAAGGGCGGCAAGGTGCTGATGCGGCCGCTGAAGGAGGGCAAGTACGAGTACCTGTTCGGCGATGACTTTCTTGTCGCGCCGATTTATGCGAAAGGGGATGCGCGCGAGGTGGTGCTTCCCGAGGGCCGCTGGCGCTACCTGTACAAGGATGACGAGGTCATCGAGGGCCCGAAGACCTTCACGAAGAACTTCCCCATGGACGAGTATCCGGTTTATGTCCGCGACGGCGCGATCATTCCGATGAACGTCCGGCGCGATTACACGGGCATTGGAAACAAGGACTCGGAGGGCCTGCTCACGCTGAACATTTACCCGCACGGGGAGAGCAAGTTTGCCGTGCAGCACGTGGACAACAGCGGCACGCTCGACGTGACGGTGCACGAGGGCGCACCGCTGGAAATCACGCTCGCCGGCGTGGGCAAGCCGCACCTGCTGCGCGTGTACAGCGAGAAGAAGCCCGTGTCCGTCCAGTGCGGCGGCGCGGCCATGACGGAAGGCACGGACTGGGAATACAACGCCGCGCAGAAGCGCCTGATTGTCCGCAGCAAGACCGCCGGCACGGGCAAGTACAGCGTCGCGTTTTAACCGGCACGTTCGCACACGTGCGCCTGCCAGGATGCGCCGCATGAACAGACTGTGCCCATTAATCATGATGTTGTGCGTGTGCGGGGCCGGATTCGCCGAACCGGCCGCCGCGCCCGCAGCGTTGCGCGACCTCGGCTACATTGTTGTTACCCTCGGCGGTCCCACGGACGGCGGCGATTTCGGTCCGGCCACGCCGGGCACGCACACGTCGGGCATACAGGAGGCGCTGAACGCCGCGAAGGAACAGCGGCGCGACGTCTACATTGCGGGCGGGGCGATGCCGAAGGCCTTTGCCAACGGGGCGGTCTATTTCATCCAGGAGACGCTGCGTGTTCC
>CAIXUF010001448.1 GCA_903922535.1 Candidatus Hydrogenedentota bacterium | reverse complement strand
CGGTCTTCCAACTCGGCCACCAGGGGCGCCAATACCCCTCCACCGAAGCGGCGCGAAAACTGATCCAGGACGGTGAAATCGGCCCGATGACCATGATCCATATCGGCCGCTATTTCAACGGCACCAAAGAGCACGCGCCCTGGCGCTGGTACGGGTATTATTCTCAGTGGAACCGGCCCGATCCGGTCCAGGTGATAAAAGATCTCGACTGGGAGGCGTGGCTCGGCCCGGCGCCCAAGATTGATTTCAATGAGAAGCATTTCTGGCACTGGCGCTGCTACTGGCCCTACGGCACCGGCCAGGCCGGCGATCTGCTCTCGCACGAAATGGACCACGTGCAGACGGTGCTCGGCTGGGGCATCCCCGACTCCTGCAATTGCACCGGATTCAACGCTTTCTATGACGACGGCCGCGAGACGCCCGACACCTGGCTGGCCAGTTACGTGTTCGAGAAGAAGAACTGCTCGCTGACCTTCGAGGGCTGCATGAACTCCGGCCGCGAGCAGGTGCCCGAGTACATCGGCAAGAACGGCCGCATCATCTTCAACGGCATTGGGCAGGACGCGAACCATTTCGTCCTGTATCCGGACGGCGCGGCCTTCCAGCACATGGCGCGTCCGGCCAAGCCCAAGTTCACCTTTGACCCATCCAAGGGCCCGCAGTGGCCGACGCACATGAACAACTTCTTCAACTGCGTGCGCACGGGCGAACGCTGCTGGTGCAACGAGGACGAGGCGTTTATCGAGGTCGTCACGCTGCTCATGAGCGTGCAGTCCTACCACGCCAAGCGCCAGGTCCGCTGGGACCCGGTAGCCGAACAAATCGTGTGACCCCGGGCAGCCGAACACGCCGGGTCAACAACGCCGCCCATGCCCGCGATCAAGGATCTGATTGAAGCCCCACATGAATTTCGCACCAGAGCACGAGAAGTCTGCGTCGCTTCCCAAACGATGGGCCATGCATCTCGCCGACCTGGGGCTGATCGCGTCGGGTTTGGTTCAGGTGGCCCTGTTTTGGCCCATTTACTGCAAGGAAGACGCCCTCATCTGTTACCGCTATGCCCGCAACTGGGTGCACGGCAATGGATTGGTCTACAACCCCGGTGAATATGTGGAGGGGTTCAGCAACCTGCTGTGGACCTTTCAAATTGCCCTGCTTCACTGGGCGGGCCTCTCGCTGGATGGGGCCGACAACCTGCTGATCTTCTGCCATACGGCGCTGGGGCTTGTCGCGCTGCGCTGGATTTCTCTGCGCGCTTTCGGCGACACCTGGGCCGCACGGTTGCCGCTGTTTGTGGTCGTTTGCATGACGGCGGTGCAGGCCAGTTACGGCAACGGACTGGAGGGGTCGGCCGAGGGGCTGGCGGTGATGCTGCTCCTCGCCGGAGCGCTTGCCCTGCGCCCCCGGGTCCTGACGGCGGGGGCGGTGATGCTTCTGGTGCTGCGCCCCGAAGGCTTTGCCTATGCGGGCTGGGCGCTGTTCTGGCTGCTCCTCGTGTCCCGCCGTGACCCGGTGCGGAGGCGAAAGGCGCTGGCCTGTGCCCTGGTGACGGCGGGGGCGTTCGCAGCGCTCACGGGATTCCGACTTGCCTATTACGGGGATTACCTTCCCAACCCGGTGTACGCCAAGGGCGGGGAAGGGTTGAGTATCCCCATTCTTGCCGGCGGATTGGACTACCTGCGAAGCTATCTCTGGCAAATCGGTCCGGTGACGCTTGTGCTTGCGCTTGCGGCGGTGCTGGCAAGGCAGACACGCGCGCTGTGGGCCTTCGCCGCGGGCCTTGTCGCACTGAACATGGCCGTGGTATGCAGCAACGGCGGCGATTGGATAGCCTATTTCCGACTCCTGACGCCTTTCTTTGCGCTCATTGCGTTTCTGGCTGGTGCGGGCGTGGTCGTTGTGTGCAGGCGCAGCCGCAGACTGGGGCCGCGCTGGCAGTTGCAGGACTGGCCGCCGGGGCATGGACCGTGCTTCCCCATGAAATTGTCGACGCGTTGAGGCGCGTTCCGGCCAGGCTGGCGATGTTTCACCAGGCCTTCACGGGCACCGGCACACTCTTTGATTCCCACGTTTCCCTGCGGGATGTGGGCGGGCCCGACGACCGATGGCTGGTGGAGCGCGGCGGCTTGTCAGGATACGTGCTCGACGGTATTACCGCCACTGAGATGTGGGGGTTGACGGATCGTGACATTGCCCGGGGTTCAGGTCCCGGCACCTTTCACATCCAGGGAACCGGGCGAACCTGCTGGCCGGTGGTGTTCGCCAGGCATCCCACGTATATGGAGTTCGACAACGCGGAGTTCTACCGGCGCATATCGACCATTGCCGCCACGCCCGGACTTCGCGAAGTCATTGGCGGATATATGGTCGTGCAGGATCTTCCCATGGATGCCCAGCGAAGCATCTTCAACCTGTTTGTGGCGCGCTGTGACCGCAAGCCAATGGCCGCGTTTGTTCTCCATTATGGCGCCCTGGCACCCGCGTTGGACTATTCGTTTCCCGAATTCAGCGACAGCATGGTGGGCGGCAATGGACCCGGTGCGGTGCCGGGGACGGATCGGCCGCTGCGCACGGCGTGGCAGAAGGCGGGCTGGACCGCCGCCGACGGCAAACTGATACCCACCGAATGGCTGGACTGGGATGACGACACCCGCCTGTCGTCGCGGTTTGCGCTTGACCCCGGCGTGAACCGCTTCACGCGCGCGCTTCCCGACGATTCGCCGGTGGTGCTCGTTCTGGGACGTTTTCCCCTGCTGGTGCCCAGTCTTCGATTTCGCGTGATAGCCATAGACCAATACGGCAGGGAAGAGACGGTTGCGCACACCGAAATGTCGGACCCCGCCTCGGGGGACTTTATTCTCACGCCCCTGGCCGTTCCCGAATGGGGGGGCGTCACGCCGGTCCGCATGGCCGTCGAACTGGAGGCCGATGCGCCGTGCGGCGTCTTTCTGGCGGCCCATCGCTGGGCGCGTGCGCCACTGCCGGAACTGCCCCCGCGTCTGGTCGCGGACACACGCATCTCCAGCACAGCGGCACGTCGCGCGGCTGACATGCCCGACACCAACGCCGTTCAGGCGCAGTTGCGCCTCGCGTTGTCCCTGAACCGGGGCACATGGCCCGCCGGTGCCCTTGCGTGCGCGGAAGCGGCAAAACGATGCTACGAGAACAGCGACCCGCACGGTGCGGCCGACCTGCTGCAAATGGTACGGGTCCTGGATCCGGCGACGCCGGGGTATGCCCTGAGACTGGCGGAGATACGGACAGAACTCGGTGAACTGGACGCCGCGCTGGCGCAGTGCCGCGACCTGCTTTTCGCAGTGCCGGAGTCCCCCCGCGCGGCCGATCTGCTGGACCGCATTTACGGGCAGCGCGGCGATGTGCAGGGGCGGGTGGCCGAATGGCGCGCCATCACGGAACGCCATCCCAACGTCACGCTGACGATGCAGCGTCTGGCCGGGGCGCTGGAGGCCGCCGGCGACGCGGGCGGGGCATTGGACGCCTGCCGCCGTCTGGTGGAGCTCCAACCCGAAGCGTCCGAGACGGCGCACATGGACGCCCTGCTGCTTGCCCGCAATGACGCGCAGGGGCGGGTGGCCGAATGGCGCGCCATGGCGGAACGCCACCCCAGGGCGCGGGCGCCGCGCCTGTATCTGGCGGCGTCACTGGCGGACGCCGGCGAAACCGGTGCCGCCGCAGACGCCTACCGGGCGTGGCTGGCCGAACATCCCGACGACAATGAGGCGCAGTCGGGGCTTGCCGCTGCGCTTGCCCGTGGGAGAAATGCTGCGGCCGCGCTGGCGGACGCCGGTGAAACCGCCGCCGCCGTGGCCGGATATCGCGCGTTGCTGGCCCGGGACCCCGGCGACAGCGAGGCACAACTGGGTCTTGCCGCCGCGTTTGTCCGCGGGGGGGGCACATCGGCCGCGCTGACCACGCTGCGCGGCATGACACCGGTGAAGCCGGGGCAGGAAGGTCAAATCGCGGCCGCACTGGACCGGATTGCGGAGGCGCTGATCAAGCGTTCCGAAACACAGCCCGCGGCGGAACTGCTGTTCCGGTCGGTGGCGATGGATCCGGACAATCTCCAACATGCGGAGCTGCTGGCGGGCCTGCTGGAACAGTCGGGTGACAACGACGACGCGTTGGAGCAATGCCGCAGGCTGGTGGACATACTGCCCGAGTGGCCCAAAGGGGCGGATCGTCTGGATGCGATGTATGCCGCGCGCGGTGACGTGCAGGGGCGGGTTGCGGCGTGGCGCGGATTGACGAAGCAGCTTCCCAAGGCGCGGTTGCCGCGCCTGCATCTGGCGGCGGCGCTGAAGGACGCCGGTGAAAGCGGCACGGCCGCGGAAACTTTTCGGGCACTGCTGGCGGCGGCCCCCAGGGACAGCGAGACGCAACTGGGTCTTGCCGATGCGCTGGCGCGCGGGGGTGACACAGCGGCCGCATTGGCGGTGCTGGACGGACTGGCATCGATGAATCCGGCGCAGGCGCGGTCCGGCGCGGCCCTGCTTGACGGGATGGCGGAGGTGCTGGTCAAACGTTCTGAGATACAGGCCGCGGCGGACGTGCTGCGCAAATCGACGGCCCTGGAGCCGGACAATTACAGGCACGCAATGCTCCTGGCGGGTGTGCTGGAGCAATTGGGGGACGCCCCCGGCGCGCTGGAACTGTACCGAACCATCGTGCTTGCCCTGCCCGAGTCGCCCAAGTCGTCGGACCGTATCGACGCGATTCTGGCCGCGCGCGGTGATGCGAACGGCCGCGTGGCGGAGTGGCGCGCCATTGCGGAAAGACATCCTGATGCAGTCATTCCCTGGCAGCGTCTGGCGGCCGCGCTGGAGCAGGCGGGGAACCGGGACGGCGCCCGCGCGGCGCTGGAACGCGCCGGAAAGAATGCCGGCAAGGCCGGTTCATAGCGGGCCGGTTCGGGCAACGCATGCACAAGTTGGAAGTTTGCTGGTTGTCGTCGTGTGGTTGTCGTCGATGCAATAGGGCCTGCCATTGTCCCATAACCCAGGTTTGCCCGTTGAAAGAGGTGCGTTCTTCATGACAGAATAGGCATAAGGAGTACCGCAAACCTTGTTGCCATGGAGCATTATGAGACGTCAGCGCGATAATCAGACTTCCCAAAACAAATGTTATCTATGACTACCTAAATCAAGGATGGACTGTATTAATTACTGAAAAACGAGTTAGGGTTGCACACGCGAGCAATCGCCTTATCGAGTTGGCTGACGCAGTTCCAAGCCTTCTTACGAAACCGAGGCGAATGATATACGGATTACTTGGACACCAGAATCGGGTTTTGCCAGCGAGCCGCAAAACGCTTCAATTGCTCTGCATGAGGTGGAGCTCTACAGATAAGAACAGCCTCGGTTAATAGAGAACCGGTGAACACAGCAAAAGAAGGAAGAGGGCGAACATGCCACTCTGGCGACGTACTTGGCCGCACTACCCGGACCGCCGGAAGGATCTGTACAGAACCGACAATCCGGACCGCCACCGACACGCAAGGCACGTGTTAAGGATGGAAGTGAACCGGTTCCGAGCAGCAGCAGATTGTATCCCTTGGAGCTTGCGCGAAGGATGGCCTGAGGCCTCTTTGCTCATATGCGGCTAACCCTTTCAATGTGCTCTCCTGCCAGGGGTAGATCATAGATTATCAGCGGATTCTGGCAGTTGCGTTCGCAGCCGTTGTGGCAGAGGTTGATGCAGTCCGTGTCAATGGCATCACAGTGCGGCACATGGAATACAGATGACAATTGGACCTGTGAGGGACTGATTGAACGTTTTGCCCAGTTGGTGCGACATTAAGGGCAAAACATGAAATACCGAGATCAAATATCCGACCAAATCCTCGTCCTGCGCTGCCGGGAAGGCGATGAAAACGCCTTCGACCAGTTGGTCGGGCAATGGCAGGAACGCCTCTGGCACCACGCGTTCCGCCTCACGGGGCAGGAGGACGCAGCCTGGGATGTGACGCAGGAATCCTGGATGGGCATCGCGCGCGGCGTCAACTCGCTGCAGGACGCCGCGGCGTTCCCGGGCTGGGCCTACAAGATCGTCAGCAACAAGTGCCGCGACTGGATTCGGAGAGAACAGCGCCGCCGCAGGGGCATCCAAGGCTATGGCGAGCAGTTCGTGGAGGTTTCCACGGACGGCACGGAGACCTTTGCCAGCCTGCGTGAGGCACTGGACAAGCTCAGCCCGCCCGACCAGACCATCATCTCGCTGCGGTATGAGGAGGGGTTTGACACCACTGAAATTGCCGGCATCCTCGGCATACCCGAGGGTACCGTGCGGTCACGGCTGCATTACACGCGCAAGCGACTGCGCACACTGTTGGAGGAACCATCATGAACCGTCCGGAATTGGACAAACAGCGAATAACCGAGATCCGACGTCAGGCCACCGGCGACTTTCGGCGCGAGATGCGGTTCCGCGCGATTAAACATTGGCTGCTTTACCTTGTCATGACCGTGTTTTCCGCATTCGTGTATGTGCGCTGGCAGTTTCAGACGGACCCGCAGCAGCGGCTCCTCTATGCCATCGTCTGCTTTCTCTCCTTTCAGAGCCTGATGCTCCTGGGCCTTTGGCTGTGGCTCTTCCCGCGTGTGCTGCTGCTGCTGAAGGAAATAAAGCTGCTCCGCATCGATATCGACCGGGATTCCCTTGAACAAGGTTCTGGATCTTCCGATTCGCTTGTGGACGTGCTCCAACCTTCCGGATTTCCCCGGAGAAAGGTAATGCTGGTGATTGTGGGCGTCGTGGCTGCGGCTTCGGCGCAGCTCGCTCTCAAGTTTCCGCCGCCCCCCCCGCTGCCCGCCGCGGAAATCCGCAACTTCATCACGCTGGGCGACGGAGAATCCGCGGAGTCCGTGTCGGAGACAAAGGCACCCTGGAACGGCATGTTTCCCACCTCTGAAATCATCACCTATTGTGATGCGGACTGCCTCTCAGTCCAAGAGGGACCGCAGGGGCTGATCTACCCCGGCAAGATGACCGACGACAAGGGGCGTGAACTACCCATTGATACACGTCTGGTCAACGACGGGAAGAGCTACCAGTTCACCATCCATCTGCCGGAACAGATTCTGCCCGGACAAGTCTACGTCCTGCGTGAACAGATGACACTGGCCCATTTCGTCAAGAAGGAAGGCGATGCGTGGAAGGTCTGGATGCGCTCCAACTGGGGCGCCCCGGTGGCCCAATACACCTTCGTCTACAAGATGCCCAAAGACGCTTCCATCGTCGATGGGCACCCCGATCAGGAGTGCCAGGACGATGCCGCCAAGTACGCGCTTTACAAAGCGGTGCGCAGAGACGGGAAGTCCTTTGAATTCTCCTTCAACTACAAGGCGAAGTGACAGAAGTAACATATGGCGCATCCGCCCCCCGTCTGTCCTGCCGGATGACGGGGGGCTTCGCATGTTGGCTGTACGGGAGTGGGTGCCTCCGCCATGTGCCCGCACAAACGAGACACATGCGGCTTTCTTGTTTATAATGCACGGTGCCGGATCGTGTCTTGGAACCGGAAGGCCCAGGTCGTTCGCGGCAAGGAGGACATAATCTCATGATCGGATTGCGGACTGATGGGAACGGCCTGCCGACGGCGGGCACCTCCCCTGAAACGGACCGCCTGTGCGCGGGCCTGCTCGGCGGATTTCTCTGGTGTGAGACGTTCATCATCGCGGGGCTCCAGTGCTTCTGGGTCTTGTTCGGAACCAGTCCCCTCGCCGTGGATAATCTGTCGGGGTCGGTCTTTGCCGTCTCCCCGTTCCTGGCCCTGCTGTGCCTCGGTGTTGGGGCGCTCCACGATGGTTTCCGCCGCGGGTTGATCCGCATGGAGCGCTCTCTGCACCTGTCGGCCTCCTGCGTGTTCCTCATGCTGATCGCATACACGCTCTGGCACGATCCTTTTACCTGTGTGGTTCCGTTGGCCGCCCCCGTGCTGCCGTGGAGTCTCGGCCTGGCCCTCGCGCTCGCGGCCAACCTGTCCACCCGTCTTCGTGTGGGGACCGCCGGGCCGTGCATGGATTTGCGGACCCCGTTCTGGGTGCTCCCCCTGCTCGCGCTGGCATGGTGGGGGGGGACTGTCTGCCTGTGCTCGGGCATGGCGGCGCTCCCGCTGCTCTGGACGGCCTCCGTGGTGCTTCATGCCCTGGCGGCCCCGCCTGCCTCGCGGGGCCGGGTTGTGGCGGCCATTGCCGCGCCGCCTGCACACCCGTGTTTTGCCGCCTGCTGCGCTCTTCAAATTGAAGTGCTGCTCTGGCTACTGTTGCTGGCGGTGCTGCATGCCGTGGCGGCCTTTGCCCATCCGGTTGCGGGGGCGTTGGCGGACAAAGCGCCCCTGTTTCTGGAACTTCATAGCACCCCCCTCTTTCTCCTGGGCATCGCCGTGTTCCTGCTGGCGGTGCGGTTCTGTCTGACGCCGCTCACACACGCGGCGGTTTTGGCGCTCTTTGTTGCCTCCATGCATGTTGGGGGAGGTGCCTTGTCCTGCGCCGCGGGATATGCTGTTGCCGCGCTGTTCCGCGCCACGCTCCGCCAGGGTCCCGCCATGGCCGCGATCTCCGCCGCGCTGTCGGCGCTGGCGTGGATGTTCGCCTTTGTCAGCTTTGTCTTTTCCGGCACGCTCATCGCGTTCAAAGCCGAGCACGCCATCATGAATCCCCTCACGAAATGGGGGGACGTTACCCTGGTGATGCTGTATGCGGCATGGATTCTGGCCGGAATACTGGCCCGGCGGGACGAGGGCAGTGCCCTGGAGCCGTCCGCTCCGGTCCGCGGACCGGGGCTGCATCCCGCCTGGGTGTGGTGCATTCTTCTCGTCACGGCGCTGGCGCCATGCGTGCTCGTGCTTCGGTCCACCGCATGGCCCCCCTTTGCGCTGTCCCGCCCACTGCGCCAGACCGTGGGCGAGCCGATGGGCATATGCCACGCCACGGTTGACCCGTCGGACCCGGAGTCCCAGGCGCTCGACGATCTCGGCGCGCAGTCCATACGCCTGAATTTCACCTGGGGGCACATCCAGCCAAATCCAGACACCTGGGATGACGCGCCCTTTGACAGGGACCTGGAACACGACATGCGCAACGGGAGACAGGTCGTGGGCGTGTTTGACTACGACAACAACGCCGTCGAACAGGACCCGGAAGGCCGGACACGCGACCACTACATCGCACCGTCCGACCTTGGCCTGTTCACGGACTACGTGCGCCGTACGGTCACCCGGTACAAGGACCGGGTGCGGACATGGGAAATCTGGAACGAGCCCGACATTACCCGGTTTTGGGAGGGAACCATGCCCGAGTTCTGCGAACTCGCCCGGAGAACGGCCGAGGCCATCCGCGAGGCGGACCCCCAGGCGGTGATTGTCGGCACACCCATGACCGGCCCCTTTGGCGTCGCGACCCCGCGTGGCATGGAAATGCTGCACCGTTCTGGGGCGCTCGCCCGCGTGGACCGGCCCAACGGCCACCTCTACCTCACCCATCCGCGCTATTACTACAACGAGTTCTGGAAACTCATCGGGACGGCGCGCCGCTTCGGCCATCCGGGGCCGGTGTGCGTCACCGAGATGGGCTCGCCGGATGGCGGTTACTATCCCTGGCGCAGCGACGGCGACAAGCTTGCCGCCCACACCATCAAGGCGTACACCATCGGCACCAACCTGGGCTCCCCACTGATGAACTGGTACTGCCTGCGCGACGATTCACTGAAAGAGCAGCAGGAGAAGCCTGACAATTCCGAACTCTTCTTCGGCCTGCTTCGGCCCGACAATTCCTGGAAGTCCTCGGCCCATGCCTACCGGCTGTTCAGCCAAAACTGCACCCGCTGCGAAATCCGCGGCGATCTGTTGCGCGTGACCGGGGGCCTGGCCGCGCGGCAACTGCGATCAACCCTCTACCGCCGCGACAACGGCGATTCTGCGCTCGTGCTGTGGTACGAGTCGGGGCTGCGCCCCGGGAGTGGCACCCGCGTCCGTGTTGACCTGGGCGCGCTCAGCGAGCTGCCCGTGCTGCACGACATCGCCTCGGAGCAGGAACAACCCTGGCTGGACCGTGAAATCGACGTTTCCGAACAACCGGTGGTAATCACCTTCAAACAGGGCGGCACGGAGCAGCCCGTGAAACTGTCCGTTGCGGGCGCACCCATCGACGGGCTGTGGCTGGCCGCCCTTCTGGCGCTGCTGGCGGCTCAGTTCATGAGGCGGTCCACCTCTTCGACGTAGCGCCGGGCCAGTGCCGGGTTGTGGATGATGAGCAGGTTCTCGTCGTTGTGCTCGTCGGCGTTGCGGCTGAAATTGAAGCTGCCCGTGGCGACGGCGGCGCCGTCCACCACCAGGAACTTGTCGTGCAGATTGGCGGGGTTGGTGTCTGTCTGCACGGCCGCGCCGTGTTCGCCCAGCCATTTGTACCTGGAGGCTGCCGAATTCGCGCCGCGCTTCTCAAACACGCCACGCACCCGCACGCCTGCCTGCATCCGCGCGTCCATCGCCTCGGCAAGATCTTTGGACGTGAAGGAGAAGGCGGCAAAATCAATGCGCTCGTGTGCCGATTCGGCGAAGTGCGTCAAGGCGTCTCCGGCGTTGTCCTCCGGCGCGAAATAGCATTCAATATGCGTGCCGTCTGAAAGCGTGACTTCGGGAAAGGGCGTGTTCTTGGGAGAATCGGGCCCGAATTGATGCGCGTCAAACATTTCGCCAAATTCGGCGGCGAAGTCCCTGGCCAGGTCCGCCGATTCTATCAGCACGGAATTGTTGTTGTTCTTGTACATGCAGTTCTCGGTAATGTTGGTCGAACCGGTCCACACGAAGCGCCCGTCCACCACGCAGAACTTGTCATGCATGAAGGCGGGCCTTTCATCGAACACCACCGGGATGCCCGCCGCAATGCACCGGCGCACGGCGGGCCGGTCCCCGTAGTCGCTGTCGGACACAATCCCCACGCGCACGCCGGCCTGGTGCCGCGCAATCAGCGCATCGGCCGCGGCGGACAGTTCGAGTTCATAGAAGGCGCAATCAATGGAGCTGTGCGCCGAGTTGATGAGCCGCAGCAGCGCCTGGTCAATGGGATCGGGATCGCCCGGCTGCGGCGGCGCGAAATAGACCCGTATCGGGGGGGACGTGGCACGGGCTTCCCCGCCTGTTGGGCTTTGGCCGGGGAAGACAGGCGGGGGTGCCTGTCCCACATTTTCGGCGACAGCGGGGGACGGCTGTCCCACATTGGCGGACGGGACCAGCGCGTGCCGGCCGAGAACGGCCAGCGCAGCCAGCCACGAAACCAGCAGCGCCGCCGAAACCAGCAGCAACCGTTTCCGGATGCCGCGGCGCGGCGGCGCGAAGGGCGCGTTCATGGCCGCGCTGTGCGCCGGGCGGGCCTATTCATAAGCCTGCACCCCTTCGTTCATGAACTCGATCGCGACGCCCGCCACGCGGAACATTTCCTCCGACTCGGCCCCGGCGTGGTAGCGCCGTTCGCACACCACCCGCGAAATGCCGCAGTTGATGATCAGCATGGCGCAGACCCGGCACGGCGTCATCCGGCAGTAGAGCGTGGCGCCCTCGATGCCGACGCCCAGCCGGGCCGCCTGGCAAATGGCGTTCTGTTCGGCGTGTACCGTGCGCACACAGTGCTCGGTGGAGGAGCCGTCCTCGTGGACAACTTTCTTCATCTGGTGGCCCACGTCGTCGCAGTGCGGAAAGCCCTTGGGCGATCCGACGTAGCCGGTCACCAGCAGCGTGCGGTCGCGGGCGATGACGCAGCCGCTGCGCCCCCGGTTGCAGGTGGCCCGCTTGGCGATGGCGTTGGCCACCTCCATGAAATACTCGTCCCATGTCGGACGGCGGTAACCCTCTTCCATGCGTGACCCTCCATGCTCTGTTCATGCCTGAATGGGGGACGGCCGCTTCCGGCTGTCCCCTGTTCAAAACGGACTATTTCTTTGTGTCCGCGCCTTTTGCCGCCGCTTTGCGCGGCGCAGACTTGGCCTTTGCCGCCGCCGTTGCTTTGGCGGCTGCCGCCTTCTTCACGACTGCCGCCTTTGCGGGTGCGGGGGCCTTTGCCGGCACCCCGTTTGTCAGTGCCATGCCGGCCCTTGCCGCCGCGGACTTCACCGCAACGGACTCCCTGACGACTTCAGGTTCCCTGTCGGCAACGGCCTCTTGCGCCGGGGGTGCGGATTTGGCGGTGACATCCCTCTTTGCAGTCGCCGGCACCTTGGCGGCAACGGCCTTCCCCGTCACGGCGGCCGCTTTAACGGCCGCGTGTTTTGCCGCGGGCTTCACGGCCGCGGGGCAGGGATGCGCCTTCATCCACTGCATCATCGGCTCAAACACCTCGCGCGCGCCCTCGCGGCCGAAGGCCAGGTCGCAGTGGTTGTAGTCCTCACCGCAACCGTTTTCACGGGAGCAGACAATCATCTTCTTGTCGCTGTGCTGGATGTCCGCAAAGAAGGCCTTTCCCGTGTCCAGCAGCACAAAGGGATCATCCGGGGCATAAATCGCCAGCAGCGGGAACTTCATCGACGCGTAGCCCCGCGTGAGATTGAGCGAATCCTGGCGCAGCAAGATCTCGCCGCGCTCGGCCCATCCGAACACCTGGGCGTGCACCAGCGGCGCGGGGTCGGCCAGGATGGGGTAGAAATCGGCCACCCCCATGCCGGGGGCTATGTTGGACGGGTTTATCGGGAAGGCGCTGACTCCCTTGCCGGCCAGTTTGGCCAGGGGCAGCGCGCAGCGCAGCATCTCCCCCGCGAGCCAGGGGAAGCGCAGCACCATCTTCACCAGGAACTTCGGCAGTGCGGGCATCACATCCGAGAACCGGGTCGGCGCGCCGAGCGTCGTGCCGGAGGCGATTTTCTCCGCCCCGTGCGCCTGCACATAGGCGTACAGCAGCAGGCCGCCCAGCGAATGCCCGACATAGTGGATCTTGGCGCGGCCGGTGGCCTTTTGGATGTAGTCGATCGTGGCGGGCAGGTCACGCCACACGAAATCCTCGAACATGACGGTGTTGCTTCCCTGCGCAAAGGGCGCCCGCGAACTGCGCGTGCCGCGCAGATCAACGGTCCAGCAGTCGTAGCCCCGTTCGGACAGGTAGTCCGCCATGCACGCGTCGGCGGGGCTCGTGAAATTGTTCTGGTTCGCGTTCAGCCCGTGCACCAGCAGCACCGGTTCCCCCGTGGATTTCTCCTTTCGGTAGCGGCAAAGGCGCAGCTTCCAGAGGTCGGGCGTCGTGACATAGGCCACCTCCAGCGTGCGGATTTTTTCCGGAAAGAGCGCCGCGAGGGTCCGTGACCATGCAATGGCGACAGCGGCGATGACGAGAGCCAAAAACGCCAACCATCCAAGGTAGATCATGGCAGTTTACCTCCAGGTTCCCCCTCGGGAACCGCGGTTAGGGCTTCGACAGTCTTCGACTGTTGTAAATGTTCGGCTATGACCCGTGCAAGTTTCTCGCTGAACCCCGGCACCGCGGCAATCTCCGCCGGGGTCGCGGCGCGGATGCGCGCCACCGAGCCCAGCGCGCCAAGCAGTGCTTTTGCCCGTTTGGGGCCCAGCCCGGGCACGCCCAGCAGCGCGCTGGACAGCACCGCCTTGCCGCGTTTCTGGCGGTGGAAGGTGATGGCGAAACGGTGCGCCTCGTCGCGCAACCGCGCAAGCGTGCGCACGACAGGGCCGTTCTGCGGCGGGATGACCGGGTTGACCCGGCCCGGCAGGAAGAACCGCTCCGGCGAGCGCGTGTCGCCCTCCTCCAGTTTTGACTTGGCTATCGACGCATGGGGCAGATCGTCCAGGCCCAGGTCCCGCAGCACGGCGTCGGCCACGCCCAACTGGCCACGCCCCCCGTCGATGAGCACCAGATCCGGCAAATCGTTCTCCGCGATGGCGCGGGTGTAGCGGCGCATAAGCGCCTCGCGCAGCGAGGCGAAGTCGTCCTGGCCCTCGACGTCGCGCATGGCGTACTTGCGGTAGCGCTGCTTTGCGGCGGCGCCGTGCTCAAACACCGCCATCGACGCCACGGTTTGGTTCCCCTGCGTGGTGGACACGTCAAAGCACTCAATGCGTTCCGGCAGCCGCGGCAGTTTCAGCGTCTTCTGGATGAGTTCCAGCGTGTCCGTGGCGGCCTTGTCGGCCATCTTCTTTTCCGCCGCACTGCGCGCCGCATTGCGCGCGGCCAGTTCCACCAGTTTCAGTTTTTCGCCGCGTTGCGGGAAGAGAATTTCCACCTTGGCGTTGCGCTTTTCCGAAAGCAGGGCCGCCAGCACCTCCGCCTCGTCTATCTCCGCCGGCACAATCACCTCGCGCGGCACCGTCGGCGCCGTGTCGTAATATTGCAACAGAAATGACCCGAGCACCTCGCCCAGCGGCATGTCATGCGCGTCAAAGGACCACGACCGGCCGCCCAGCAGTTTGCCGCCCCGGTAGAAGAGCACCTGAAGCTCCGTAAAGCGGCCCTCGGTGTGCGTGCCGAACACGTCCCGGTCCTCGACGGAGCCGGTGGTAACCGTGCGCTGGCGCTCCAGCGTGAGGCCCAGATCGCGCAGCCGGTCGCGCAGCGCGGCGGCCTCTTCAAAACGCAGTTCATCGGCGAGCGCGCGGATCTTCTCCAGCAGCCGGTTCTCCAGTTCCGCGCTGCGCCCCTCCAAAACCAGCAGCACCTGCTCCACGATTTCATGGTAGGCCGGACGGTTCACCATGCCCACGCACGGCGCGAGGCACTGGCCCATCTGATAATAGAGGCAGGGGCGGGTCCGGTTGCGCAGCACATTGTCCGAGCACAGGCGCAGCGGGAACAGCCGCTGGATTTGGCGCAGCGTTTTCCGCGCCGCCGTGGCGTCGTGGTAGGGGCCAAAATAACGCGCGCCGTCGCGGTGGAAGCGCCGCACAATGGTGATGCGCGGGAAATCCTCGCGCGGGTCGAGGCGCAGGCTGAGATAGGTCTTGTCATCCTTGAGCCGCACATTGTAGCGCGGCTTGTGCTGCTTGATCAGGCTGTTCTCCAGCAGCAGCGCCTCCTTCTCCGTCGCGACGACAAGATAGTCTATCGACGCCACCCGCCGCATCAGGAACCGCACATTGGTGCGCGTGTCCGATTCGTTGACATAGCTGCGGATGCGCGCGCGAAGATTAATCGCCTTGCCCACGTAGAGAATGTGCCCGGCGGCGTCCTTCATGAGGTAGCACCCCGGCTGCGTCGGCGCATCCGCCGGATTCACCGGCGGCAATTCCGCCGCGCTGGTTTCAGGCTGTTCCAATTCCTCAGACATGGCAAAAAGGATAACACACGAACACCGGCAATCACCCCGAAAAGACGGCCCGCCCAACGCAGAAGAGGTTCCAGCCGATTTCTTCTTGTGCCGCACACGGACGCGAGAAAGATGCGGCAGCGCCCCTCCACCTTCCGCAACCGCTCCAGGTGGTTACGCTGCCTCGGAGGAGACTTACTCTTGTCCGGAGCAGGCTTACTCTTACCCGGAGTAGGCTTACTCTTACCCGGAGTAGGCTTACTCTTGCCCGGAGGAAGCTTACTCTTGCTCGGAGGAAGCTTG